>DASCPR010000310.1:0-1829 GCA_036012625.1 Prochlorococcaceae cyanobacterium Fu_MAG_50 | reverse complement strand
TCCCGTTGGTCGCCGTTGTTGCGCCTGCCCCGGGGGCAGTGGAGCAGTGATCAAAAGCTGCTGCCAAGCCAGGAGGCTCCCGGTGGCAGTGCCTGGGTGCAGTTGCCGGTTCAGCGTGGTGTGACCGCGGTGCCGCTTCGGGTTGTTCCCGGCTCCGCGGGCCAGGGAATCCTGTCTCCAGCTGTTCGCAGAGCCGTTCAGGTCACATCCCTGGACAACGGTCAGTGGCTGATCGGCAATGGTCTGCTGGAAATCGAGATTGGGCCGATGGGGGTTCATCAGCTGCGGGATCAACATCGGCTTGATCAGTTGGCCAGTCCACTGCAGTGGAGGCGCTTTCGTGATCGTGGTGAGTTCTGGGATGCCTGGGATCTCGCCTCTGACTATCGCCAGCATCCCCTGTCCATTGACTGGCAGGGACCGCCGCAGTTTGTCGAGAGTGGTCCACTCGTGACCCGGTTGGTTCAGCGGGGACGCATCGCCAGCGGCAGTGCCAGGAGTGAGCTGCGACTGGGTCTCAAGATCCAGGCCGATTGTCCCTGGCTTGAGTTGAGCTTCGATGTCCATTGGTGCCAGAGCCATGAGCTGCTCCGCCTTGAGATCCCTCTGGCCCGACAGGTCGCGCGCTGGGCGAGTGATACCAGCGGTGGGGTGATTGAGCGTCCGGCCAGTGCAAGCACAGCTGCTGAGCAGGCACGCTGGGAGGTTCCGGTGATCTCTTGGTGTGCCACGGAAGCCATGGCGCCTGGTGGTGGGCTGGCGGTGCTGCTGAATGGTCCTCAGGGGATTGGCTGTGGTGCCGACCATCTGGGGATTTCGCTGCTGCGGGGGGCAACCTGGCCGGATCCTTCTGCCGATCGGGGCTGGCACCGTCAACGCCTCGCCTTGATGGCTGCGCCGCGAGGCTGGAGTCGTGATGCCATTGCTCAGGCGGCGCTGGCGTTCCGGGAGCCTGGTTGGTTGGGACGTGCCCCGCTGAAGGAGTCCTGGCAGGCCATGCCACCCCTGCCTGAGGGCTTGGTTCCGATTGCGATGACCCCGCTTGAACCTGGAAGCCTGACGATGGCTGTGCACAACCCCGGGGCTTCCAGGCAGTGCTGGAGACCAGGCGGCCATTGGCGAGTTGGCACTGCTGAAGGCACAGCCACGGCGGACTCGATCAGCCTGATGCCCGGAGAGCTTGCAGAGTTGAGGCTTGAGCAGATCCCCTGACTCCGGCGGTGGCGACGATCAAGCTGAAATCCAGGCTTTGCAGAGCTCTGTCCCTCGGTTCGATCAGCAAAGATCCAATGGCGACAGGTTGAACCTCGCCTGTCGAAAATCAGATAGGGAACGTTCCATCACATCTCTCGACAGGATCCGCCTGCTTGAGGAGCGCAGCCCTTACAATCGCCTTATCCACACACCCGAGACCCAAGCGTCGCTATGGCACAACGCACCCGTCTGGGAGATCTGCTCAAACCCCTGAATTCTGAATACGGCAAGGTGGTGCCCGGTTGGGGCACCACCCCTGTCATGGGTGTGATCATGACCCTTCTGCTTGTGTTCCTGCTGGTGATCCTGCAGCTCTATAACAAGTCTCTGATCCTTGAAGGAATCAACATCAACTGGAATACCCTGGGCTGAGGATCGCCCATGAACGTTTTCGGCGTAGGCCTCCCTGAAATGGCAGTGATCGCTGCCGTTGCGCTTGTGGTTTTCGGGCCGAAACGTCTTCCCGAGCTGGGGCGAACCCTTGGTAAGACACTCAAGGGTTTTCAGTCCGCCTCCAAAGAATTCGAGCGGGAGATCAATAAGGCCATGGCTGAGCCCGAATTGCCAGCTGATTC
>DASCPR010000309.1:0-5889 GCA_036012625.1 Prochlorococcaceae cyanobacterium Fu_MAG_50 | reverse complement strand
GGCTGAAAAAGGTTTTCTGCCGGAAAGTCCGCTTGCACTGGCCCAATGGATGGATGATCTGGATCTCGCCCTCACCCGGCGGCTGCGCAATCTCTCCCATGCCATCAATGTCGAGCTGCTCAGGGCTGGGATTGTCAGCAGCCTTCTGCCTGCCACGCTTCTGGAGGCTGTGTTGCAGGGGCAGGTGGAGTCGCAGCCTGCTGCCACCAACCTGTTGCGTCTGAAAGTGCCTGTGCCTTCTCCTGTGCCGATCGATCAGGGTATGGAGATGATCTGCTTGCTGCTTCGCTCCACCGAACTGGAGTTCAGCTCTTCCCGTCTGCGCCGCTGCAGGGGGCAGTTGAAGCTGCATCGAAGTACATTGCTGAAAATGGTTCAGCAAGAGCGGCACTGGCAACGTCGCGCGATGTTGCAGGAGGCAGAGAAACTGTGGTGGCAGACCCCTCCCGGAAGCCACTCAAGCAGCCCCCCCACCAGGCCTCCTCAGGCCTGAACGCTGAACAGCTGCAGTTGCTGCTGGCTTGGATGCGCCCTGTTCAGCAGTCCTTGACCCTTGAGGCGGAAAGGGGTTTTGCCAATCTTCAGGGCCGTAGGGAATGCTTTGACTCTTTTGTGGTGCGTCAGCTTGCCACGCCTCCCCCTCTGCCTCTTCCAGACGACAGTTTGATCCGCCTCAGCAAGCTTTCCTCAGGCTTTTCCGAGTATTCATCCCTGGCGGACTCCGACCGTCGCCGCTTGGTGACGGATGCGCGTCAGTTTCTGCATGGTCTTCGTCAGCGGCTTGAACCCTCTGCACCGATGGCACCACCGCGGCTCAGTCAGGCCACGCGGACCCTCGCCACCCAGAAAAATTCAAGTCATCGCCCACAGTCCCTTGCACTCGACAGTCCACTTGCCGAGGTCCGAGGCATCGGACCAAGACTCGCTGAGCGCTTGGCAGGTCTGGGTTTGTTCCTGGTCAGGGACCTGCTGAAGTATTACCCGAGGGACTATGTCGATTACTCCTGCCTGCGGCGCATCGAGGCTCTTGAGCCGGGTCAGACCGCCACGATCGTGGCCACGGTCCGGCGTTGTCATGGCTTCACCAGCCCACGCAATCCGAATCTCTCGATCCTTGAGCTGCAGCTTCAGGACCCGACAGGTCGATTAAAGGTTTCCCGTTTTCTTGCCGGACGCCGCTTCAGTACGCCGGCCTATCTCAGAGGTCAGCAACGCCTCTATCCCGTCGGAGCCACTGTCGCCGTGAGTGGCTTGGTCAAGGAAGGCCCCTATGGCCTCAGTTTTCAGGATCCCTTGATCGAGGTGATGGAGAGTGCCCAGGCGCCGCTGCGGTCCCGCAGCATCGGCCAGGTCTTGCCTGTGTATGCGCTGACTGAGGGGCTCACCGCTGATCGTTTCAGGGACCTTGTTGAAACGGTGTTGCCCCTTGCGGCCCGCTGGCCTGAAGTCCTTCCGGAAGCAAGGCGTCGCGCCCGGCAGCTACCAGGAGTCAGTGAAGCGCTTGTGGCGATTCACCAGCCACAGAGTCGCGAGCTGCTTCAGTCGGCTCGCCGCCGGCTTGTGTTTGATGAATTCCTGTTATTGCAACTGGGATTGCTGAAGCGACGGGGGGAACTGCGCAGGCGTTCGGCACCGGCTCTGCTCACAGCGTGCCAGCGCCAGGGCTTGGTTGGAAGGTTCCTGGCGCTGCTTCCCTTCAGCCTCACTGGGGCTCAGCAGAGGGTGCTGGCGGAGATCGAGACCGACCTTGCCCGTTCAGAACCAATGGCGCGCCTTGTTCAGGGTGATGTGGGCAGTGGCAAGACCATCGTTGCCGTGGTGGCTTTGCTGATCGCGGTGGAAGCAGGCTGGCAGGGAGCCCTGATGGCACCGACGGAGGTGCTTGCCGAGCAGCATCATCGAACCCTGTGCAATTGGCTTCCACAGCTGCATGTCAGCGTTGAGTTGTTGACGGGCTCCACGTCCGCCCCTCGCCGCCGTCAGATCCTCGATGATCTGGCCAATGGGTCCTTGAAGATCCTCGTAGGAACCCATGCATTGATTGAAGATCCGGTCGCCTTCTCAAGGCTCGGACTCGTGGTGGTGGATGAGCAGCATCGGTTCGGGGTCCGTCAGCGCAATCGTCTGCTCAGTAAGGGGTTGCAACCCCATCTGCTGACGATGACGGCGACCCCCATTCCCCGGACACTGGCCCTGTCTTTACATGGTGATCTCGATGTCAGCCAGATCGATGAGCTTCCCCCCGGGCGAACACCGATCAGGACCCGGATGCTCGCCGCTGCAGAAAGGGATCAGGCTTACGGGCTGATCGCGGCGGAGGTCTCCCGTGGGCAGCGCGCCTATGTGGTGCTGCCCCTTGTTGATGAATCAGAAAAACTGGACCTGCGCTCCGCTGTTGAGGTGCATGCCCAGCTGTCGGAGCAAGTGTTCCCGGATCTGGAGGTGGGCTTGCTGCATGGTCGCCTCAGCAGTGCTGATAAACAGGCGGTGATCAGGGCTTTTGCCAGTGGTGAGTGTCAGGTGCTTGTTTCAACCACGGTTGTGGAGGTGGGTGTGGATGTACCCGAGGCCAGTGTGATGGTGATCGAACATGCCGACCGCTTCGGTCTTGCCCAGTTGCATCAGCTGCGGGGCAGGGTTGGCCGCGGTGCGGCGGCTTCTCACTGTCTGTTGATCAATGACAGCTCCAATGTTCTCTCCCGGCAGCGGCTCGACGTGCTGGTGCGTTCCACGGATGGTTTTGAAATCTCTGAAATGGACCTCAGGCTGCGGGGGCCTGGGCAGGTGCTGGGAACACGTCAGTCAGGTCTTCCAGATCTTGCTCTCGCCAGCCTCGTCGATGATGGCGAAGTTCTCGAGGAAGCCCGCGAAGAGGCAGGGATGTTGCTTGAGAAAGATCCGGAGCTCAGGGAGCATCCTTTGCTGAATGAATTGCTTGAGACCCAGCGCTTGAGACTGAGTGGTTTAGCCCAGCTCAATTAAGACCAGTTTTTCCACAGGCTTGAGACTCGTATGAGACCAGACCCTGTCTCAGGCCTGTAAAAGTCGTTGTTACGCTATTTCCAGTGGCCAGGTCTGTCGACGCCCTGCCTGGGTTCGTCTTGTAAGGTCTGTTATTGATTAATGTAACGGATCATCCAAAAATGCCTTTGACAGCAGGGGGACTGAGCCTTCTTCCTAGGGATTCCAGTTGCCACTCTTTATCACATGATCACAGTTGCGGTAAAAGTGATAATTGCTATTTCTTCGTTTTATGCGTCATGCGGATATATCTGGTCTCGTAGCCTCTGACTTGTGGAAAAAAACTGTAAAACTGTGGAAACACTCTGCCGTTGAGTTCTGTCGGTGCTGCGACCTTGGAGTGATTTCCCTATACGTGACTCCGGAGAGGCCCTTGCCTCCATCCCTGCTGGGTTGCATCGCCTGGAGCCCCACCCCTACGTAGAACTTGGTGCTCCCTATGGAGTTGACGGTGATCCGTTCAGATTGCGCCAGGGGGTGATTTCCCGTCTGCTCAGGGCTGAAACCCTCCTCCAGGGCAGCTGTCCAGGCAACCGACTGGCCATCTTCGATGCCTGGAGACCTCTGGCTGTTCAGGCCTTCATGGTTGAACATGCCATTGATCAGGAATGTGCTTGCCGAGGGCTGGATCGCCAGAACATCAGCCATGCCGCTGCCGTCAAAGAGGTGGTTGCCGCTGTTGGTCGTTTCTGGGCCCCGCCAAGTTCAGATCCATTGACGCCACCGCCCCACAGCACTGGAGCTGCCGTTGATCTCACCCTGGCGGACAGCAAAGGCTTGACCCTGGCGATGGGTGGAGAGATCGACGCCATTGGGTCCATCTCCTATCCGGATCATTACGCCGCGGCCGCAACTGCCGACCCTCTTTCCACGGCAGCGCTCTGGCATCAGCGACGATCGGCCCTGGCTGGGGCCATGGCGGCGGCAGGGTTTGCCCAGCACCCCAATGAGTGGTGGCATTTCAGCTATGGAGATCAAATCTGGGCGTGGCGTTGTGGCGGCGCTGAGGCCATCTATGGATCCTGTCCAGGTCCCTCCAGCATTGACTGAACACGCTGATCTCCAAGCTTGTTGATGTGGGCCCCGAAGCTGCTGCGGCCACCGTCTTCTTTCCAGCTGCGCAGAAGGGGGTCGAGGGTCTGCTCAAGGGAGTCGATCGGCATCCGTTGCAGAAAAGGTCTGGCCAGGTTCTGCAGATTCGGCGTTCCGCCAAGCCAGAGCTGATACTTGTCCGGTCCGCTGCCCACTAGGGCAATCTCAGCCATGTAGGGCCTGGCGCAGCCGTTGGGACATCCGGTGACCCGCACCAGGATCGATTTCTTGATCTCCAGTCGGTCCAGATGATTCTCAATTCGGCTGAGGATTGATGGCAGTGTTCGTTCGGCTTCTGTCATGGCTAACCCGCAGAGTGGCAGAGCAGGGCAGGCAATGGCATGTCTGGCAAGCCGCGAGGGGGAGGTCTGAACGCCGAGCTCCCCAAGAGCTCTGCGCACACTTGCGCGTTGCTGGGAGCCGATGTTGCATAAAAGAAGATCTTGGTTCGGTGTGAGCCGAATCTCCAGTTGATAGGTCTCAACAATTCTGCGCAGGCCTGCTTTCAGCTCTCCTTTGAGCCGCCCTGAAAGCAGGGGTAAGCCGACGAACCACAAACTCTTCGACTGACGATGCCAGCCGAGATAGTCTTCCAGCTTGGTTTTAGGTTCTTTGCGGATTGTCTGGATCGGGTGTTGAAAATAGTTAGAGCAGAGTTTTTGTTTGAACCATTCAAGTCCCTGATCATTGATCAGGTATTTCATGCGTGAATGGCGCCTGGTTTTACGGTCTCCGTAATCCCGTTGCAGAGCCAGGATTGATTGGACCAGATCGAGAATGTGTTCCTCGGAGACATAACCGAGGGGTTCAGCTGTGCGTGCGAAGGTCTGTTCATTGTTATGGGTCCGTCCCATTCCTCCGCCCACATAGACATTGCAACCGATCAGGGAGCCGGAGCTGTTGGTGAAAGCCACAAGGCCCACGTCCTGAGTGAGCAGATCAACCGAGTTGTCACCGGGGGTGGTCACAGCGCACTTGAACTTTCTCGGCAGATAGGTGGATCCGTAGAGGGGTTCGCTGCTATCGCCACTGAACACTCCACCTTGTTGTTGTCTTTCTCTTACCTTCTTGACCCTGGCGGCGGGTTTGATGCGATAGCTGAGGTCGCCATTGACCCAGAGGTCCAGGTAGGAGCCTTCTGCTGCCTTGGGTGAGAGCACATCGGCAATCTGATCGGCGAGTTGCCGAGCTGCTGGGTAGGCCCCCCAGGTGTAGGGGGCCGCAGGTGCCATCACATTGCGGTTGATGTCGCCACAGGCGGCGAGGGTTGAGCCCATGCCATGCACGATCCTGGAGATCACTTCAGCAAGGTTTTCCTTGCGGATGCCATGCATCTGAAAGGCCTGTCTGGTGGTGGCTCGCAGGGTGCCGTTGCCGAGCTGGTCAGCAAGATCGTCGAGGGCAAGAAAAAGCGAAGCTGGGATGCGGCCTGCCGGGCTACGAAGTCGCAGCATCATCTGCCAGTCCTTGCCCTGGCTCTTGCTGCGGTTTTCACGATCATCCTGCTGATAGCTGCCGTGAAACTTCAGCAGCTGAACGGCATCGTTGGAGAAATGATCGCTTGCGTTGGCCAGCTCCTCCCGCAGGGGATCCTTGAGATAGTCACTGTCCGCCTTGAATTGCTCAAATTTCGAGCGTTCCGCACCTGTGGCAATGCAGGGGGAAAAGCTGTTGCCAGTTTCCGGTATCGACGCTGTCTCGGCTGCAGTCACTACCGTCATAACTTCCTAATCCAGCGTAGCGAAACGCACATCTGCATTGACGTTGAACTGCTTC
>DASCPR010000308.1:0-1559 GCA_036012625.1 Prochlorococcaceae cyanobacterium Fu_MAG_50 | reverse complement strand
CCGCAGCTGGAAGCACAAGGCTTGCACTGGCGCGAGCGCAACCCCAAGCAGAGCACGGCCTTTTCCTTCACCCGCTTTCTGGTGCCGCACCTGATGGATTTTCAGGGCTGGGCCATTTTTATGGACTGCGACATGCTTTGCCGTGGGGATATTGCCGAGCTTTGGGCTCAGCGTGATCAAGACAAGGCGCTGATGTGCGTGAAGCATGAACACGTGCCTGCAGAAACTGTCAAGTTCATGGGAGAGGTGCAGAGTGCTTACCCGAAGAAGAACTGGAGTTCATTGATGCTGATGAATTGCAGCCGTTGCAAGGCTCTCACTGTTGATTATGTGAACACGGCCTCGGGCCTCGATTTGCATCGTTTCCACTGGCTGGCTGGAGATGATCAGGTAGGCGCCATTGAGGGGGGTGGCTGGAACCATCTTGTCGATGTACAGCCTCTGCCGGAGCCATCAGCTGGGAGTGGTCATGGGCCTCGCCTGTTGCATTGGACCCTTGGCGGCCCCTGGTTTCGGGAGCAGCGAACCATGGGTGGGGGCTTGGCGGCTGAGTGGTTCAGTGCTCGGGACGATGCCATGAAGCTCTGGGATTGAGAACCGTGGCCATTCAACGCAGCGTCGTGGCGGTTCCGGCCCGACTTGCCTCCTCCCGGTTGCCCAACAAGGTGTTGGCGGATATCGCTGGTCAACCGATGCTTCGGCGGGTGCTGGATCGCTGCCTTGCCGCTCCCGGGCCTGCTGCCGTGGTGCTTTGCACAGACAGTGAGCAGTTGCAGCGGTTGGCACAGGCTTGGGGCTTCCCGGTGGTGATGACCTCGCCAGCCTGCAGTTCCGGGAGTGAACGGATCGCTTCCGTGGCCCAGCAACTTGTGGCCCTTGGCTGGGGCGAGCAATCGGCTGAGTGGGATCCGCTCACACGCCAGCAGCGGCTGGCGGCAACAGCGGTGATCAATGTGCAGGGTGATCAGCCTTTGCTGGATCCCCAGGTTGTTGCCGACATGGATCAGGAATTTCGCAACAGGGACCCAGTGCCGCCAGTGATCACGCCGGTGTATCGATTGAAGCCGGAGACGATTCACAACCCCAATGTCGTTAAGACCCTGCTGGCCCATGACGGGCGGGCCCTTTATTTTTCACGCTCCGCCATCCCCCATGTGCGGGACGTTGATCCAGAAGAGTGGCACGCCCATGCCAGTTACTGGGGACACGTCGGCATGTATGGCTTTCGCGGCGATGTGCTGGCGGCCTGGCAGGCGATGCCAGCGTCTCCACTGGAGAACCTGGAGAGGTTGGAGCAGTTGCGCTTGATTGAAGCCGGCTACACCATCTCCACGTTTGTGGTTGAGGGAACATCCCTGTCTGTTGATACAGCTGCACAACTGCAGCAGGCTCGCGAGATTGCGTCTCAGGCCGGATGAAGATCTTTCGGCTGATCCTTGATCAGTTTGAGAATGAAACAAGCTTGCTGATCGATCCTTAGCCTTCTGGATAGAACTGAAGGCGCAATCTTGTCTTCACTCCTTGATGCGTTGGCCTTTGCTCATCCTGGGGTCACGCTT
>DASCPR010000307.1:0-9381 GCA_036012625.1 Prochlorococcaceae cyanobacterium Fu_MAG_50 | reverse complement strand
CCCTCCAAGCGGCGGGCCGCTGAGCCTGGCGGCGGCAGCAGCCAGTCAACGTAATGGCGATATCCCTGCGGACTTGGAATCCGACCTGCGGAGGTGTGGGGCTGGGTGAGCAGGCCCTTTTGCTCAAGGGCGCCCATGGCGGAACGAACCGTGGCGGAGCTGGCTTTCAGGCCGAACCGTTGCACCAGGGTGCGGCTGCCGACAGGCTCAATCGTGTCGACGTAGTGATGCACCGTTGCCTGAAGCACCTGCTGTTGTCGTTCGGGCAGTGGCTCCAAGATCCTCAGTGGCGTAGCTCAAATCGTACGGGTGATTTCGCCACTCCCATTTTCACTGTGATGGATTTTTCAGGTGGAACACAGTTTCACGGCAGTGGCGGAGCGGGAACCAGGCTCCTGCCATCATTTTCAGCAGCCTGCTCATCCAATGGCAGAGGCTTCTGAAAGTCACGGCAAAAACGAAGTTTTGCTGCTGCAGCGACTGGCTGGCCAGGATGATGGATGGCGTGATTCTGAATTTCCCACTGGGCGGGATGCCGAGGATGGATAAAGATGACATCAAGTCATCCGCTGCCGGCCCATGAAGGCCCGCCCTTTTCTGACTGCCGTGGGGGCCACGGTGTTGGTTTTGCTGTTCATGGCCACGGGCCTGTGGTGGGCCATGGCCCGCCAGAGTCCCATGCGACTGGTTGATCAGCCTCTGGAGCTTCCCCGTGCGGCACAGTTCGTGCCGCGACAGGCAGCCCTCTCTCTCCATTGGTTGATGGATCCTGCCCGCTTGCCCGACTATGGGCAGGTTGTGGCACCTCCCCGACGCCGCCAGCAGGCCCGTGATGGGGTTAAAGGCTTGCGGGATGGGGCCTTTGCTCTCGCCGGCCTGGATTTCGAAACGGAGCTGGCCGGCTGGCTTGGATCTCAGGTCAGTGTGACTTTGCTGGATCCCCAGGGGACTGGGGACTCTCCAGGTTGGGTGCTTGCTCTTTCCAGTAGGGATCAGCAGAGTGCTCGCAGTTTTCTGCAGCGCTTCTGGCAGACCCGCAGCCTTGCGGGCACCGATCTTCAGATCAGCCGCTACAGGGGCATGGGCGTGATCAGTGGACGTGGAGCTCTGCTGGGCAGTGAATCTCGGCCCCTGGCCACAGCCCTGATTGATGACGATCTACTTCTGCTTGCTTCCGGTCGGGGAGTTCTCGAGCAGGCCCTGGATGCGTCCCAGCTTTCAGATCAGCATCAGCTGGGGGATCAACAGCTTGCTGCAGAGGTTGGGCGGCTTGGTGATGGCGTGGCATTGCTCACGGCCTCTCCAGCAGCACTTGGGCCATGGTTTGGTCTGCCCGCTTCCATTACTGAACTTGATGGCCTGCAGGGGCTTGTGGCTGCGCTTCAGCTCAAGGGGTCTGGGCTTGGCCTCGAAGCTGTGCTCAGCTTCGAGGAGCCTCTCGTGGAAGGCCAGGTCGATCCCGCTGCCGGGCTGCCACTGCTCAATTCGGCAGGAGGTCCCGCTGAGGCCCTGGCGAGTTTCAGTCAGCCGGCTCGCCTGCTGGATGCCAGTGACCAGGATCCACTTGTGCAATGGCTTGGTCCGCTGCTGCGCCGACAACTCTTTGCAGCGGCAACGGCTTCCACTGAAACAGATGCAGCAGCAAAAGCCTCTTCAGGAGCAAAGTCTTCGGGAACAAAGCCTTCAGAAACAAAGTCTTCAGGAACAGCCTTCTCAGGAACAGCGTTTTCAGAAACAGCGTTTTCAGAAACAGCCTCATCCCCGGCAGCGATTTTCTCCCTTGGCGATGGCCCCTTGCTTTGGTTGCAGCAGCCCGGTGGCTGGTTGCTGGGCACCCAGAAGGGCCATCCGAGCATCGAGGCTGTGGATGATGCTCTGGTTGAGCAGGGCCTTGTCAGAGCTGAACTGCCTGCCGATGGTGACGATCTTGAAGTCTGGACGCGTCTGGAGCGGAACAGTCGCAGTGGAGACAAGCTCGAGGCTCAGCTTGGTCTTGCCATGGCTGAGGACATGGGCACAGCCTGGTGGGGGCAGAATCTTGCTGCCCTGAATCAGCGGCAGGAGATCAAGGCATTGCAGCCCAGTCTCGATGGGCTGAGGGCTCTGACGGATGCCTCGGGCGACTCCCTGGCCAATCAATTGGTTCTATCCGCTGCTCCCGCACGGGCACAGCTGCAGACCTGGCGTCCCTGGACCCTGATTCAGGCGCTGGCAGGAGGCTCCTTGCAGACCAGTGTGCAGGGGCTGGCAATCGCCGTTGGCCCAGATCCCTCGATCGGTGTGGATCAGGATGGCAGGAGTGCCGCCTTGCGTTTGCGTGCCCTGTTCAGTTTCGGTTGACCTTTTTCTGCTCCGTCACGGCATCGCCACGGAGCGGTTGCATGGTTTGGATCATCCCGAACGGGCGCTGAGCGGTTATGGCATCACCAGAACCCTTGCGGTTGTTCAGCAACTGCAGGCTTTCGGCATCAGGGTCGACCGACTGTTGAGCAGCCCCTACAAGCGCGCCATCCAAACCGCGGAACTTGCCGTGCAGGCGGGTCTGGCCGAGGGCTTGGATCCCCAGGACGCTCTGCAGCCAGGGGCTGATCCATGGCCTCTGATCCAGAGCCTCAGAGGTCGATGTCTGCTGGTTGGCCATCAGCCTGACCTCGGAGATCTTGCCGCTCGACTGTTGGGCGCTCCAAGGGGATCAATTCTGCTGAAGAAAGCTGGACTGCTGCATCTGCGCTGGAGCATTCAGGCCAGGGATCCAGCCGGACGGGCGGAACTGCATGCCCTGCTGAGGCCAGGGCTGTTGTTGCCCAGCCCGGCTTAGGTTGCCCTGCAGCAGCATTCAGGCGGTGGGCCAGGATCAGTCCGGGGAGAGACTCCAAGAGACAGTTGACGTGGGGTTTCGCCCTGGGTTGGAAGGGGTCCCGGCCACTCAGTCGGCGATCTGTGATATCGATGGAATGCAGGGGCATCTCAGTTACCGGGGCTATGCCCTTGAAGAACTTGCCATCAACAGCACCTTCCTTGAAACCACTTATCTGCTGATCTGGGGAGAGTTGCCCCGCCCCCAGCAGCTGCGTGACTTCGAGGCCGAAGTGCAGATGCATCGACGGGTGAGTTTCCGGGTGAGGGACATGATGAAGTGCTTCCCAGCGACAGGGCATCCCATGGATGCGCTGCAGTCGAGTGCGGCATCCCTGGGACTGTTCTATTCGCGCCGGGCCATCGATAACCCTCAGTACGTCTATGACGCTGTGGTGAGGCTGATCGCCAAGATTCCAACAATGGTTGCCGCCTTCCAGTTGATCAGGAAGGGGCAGGACCCGATTCAGCCCAGGGATGACCTGGCTTATTCCGCCAACTTCCTCTACATGCTCACCGAGCGGGAGCCGGATCCCCTGGCAGCACGGATCTTTGATCGCTGCCTGATTCTCCATGCGGAACACAGTCTCAATGCGTCCACATTCAGTGCCCGGGTGACGGCGAGCACGCTCACGGATCCCTATGCCGTTGTGGCCTCAGCTGTGGGTACCCTTGCCGGTCCCCTCCACGGTGGTGCCAATGAAGACGTGCTGACCATGCTGGAAGAGATCGGCGTTCCCGAGAACGCCGGCGCCTATCTCGATGAGGCCATGGCCAGCAAGCGCAAGGTGATGGGCTTCGGCCATCGTGAATATCGCGTCAAAGATCCCCGGGCCGTGATCCTGCAGGGCCTTGCTGAGGAGATGTTCGACAAATTCGGACGTGATGACCTCTACGAGGTTGCCCAGGCTGTCGAAAGGGCGGCTGCCCAGCGCCTGGGGACGAAAGGTATTTATCCGAATGTGGATTTCTATTCCGGACTTGTTTACCGCAAGCTGCAAATACCCCGGCAACTGTTCACGCCGATCTTTGCCATCTCCCGCGTGGCCGGTTGGCTTGCTCACTGGCGTGAACAGCTTGGTGCCAATCGGATTTTTAGGCCATCACAGATCTATACCGGTTTCTCCGGCAGGCGATGGATCCCTGCTGAGGAAAGGGTGCACACACCGGGAGCTTAAGTTGCATTGATCACATCCACTTTCATGCTGACCACACTTGCCACTGCTGCTACGGGCCTGGTGAGTCAAGGTCTTGATCTCGAATCCAGCTTCAGTCAGGCCCTGCAAGGGTTGGGGCTTTCCCCAGGGGCTGCGCGTCTGGTCTGGTTGCCCCTGCCGATGTTGCTGGTGCTGGTGGCGGCCGTGGTCGGCGTACTGGTCACGGTCTGGTTGGAGAGGAAGATCTCCGCAGCTGTTCAGCAGCGGATCGGTCCGGAGTATGCCGGTGCACTGGGTGTTCTTCAGCCCATGGCCGATGGTTTGAAGCTGCTGGTGAAAGAGGACATCATCCCGGCAAGAGCGGATGGTTTCCTGTTCACCCTCGGCCCGGTGTTGGTCTTGGTGCCGGTGATCCTCTCCTGGCTGATCGTGCCTTTCGGGCAGCACCTGTTGATCAGCGATGTGGGGATTGGCATTTTCCTGTGGATCTCCCTGAGCAGCATTCAGCCGATCGGTCTGTTGATGAGCGGTTACGCCTCCAACAACAAGTATTCCCTTCTCGGTGGTCTTCGGGCTGCTGCGCAGTCGATCAGTTACGAGATCCCACTTGCTCTGTCCGTGCTGGCGGTGGTGATGATGAGCAATTCCCTCAGCACCGTTGACATCGTCAATCAGCAGAACGGCCTGGGTTTGCTCAGCTGGAACATCTGGCGACAGCCGGTGGGCTTCCTGATCTTCTGGATCTGCGCCCTGGCTGAGTGCGAACGGCTTCCCTTTGACCTGCCTGAGGCTGAAGAGGAGTTGGTGGCTGGATATCAGACCGAATATGCCGGGATGAAGTTCGCCCTTTTCTATCTGGGCAGCTACATCAACCTTGTGTTGTCGGCACTGCTGGTCTCTATCCTCTATCTGGGCGGCTGGGGTTTTCCGATTCCGGTGGAGTGGCTGGCCAGTTGGCTTGGTCAGTCCGTTGATGCCCCTTTGGTTCAGGTGATCACTGGATCGCTGGGCATCGTGATGACGGTTCTGAAAGCCTATCTGCTGGTTTTCTTCGCCATCCTCCTGCGTTGGACCACACCGCGGGTGCGTATTGACCAACTGCTCGATCTCGGTTGGAAATTCCTGCTGCCGTTATCTCTGGTGAATCTCCTTGTGACTGCAGCTCTCAAGCTCGTCTTCCCCATCGCCTTTGGCGGTTGATTAGGCAATTCTGCCTATCATCAGTCATGATGGTTCATTGGTCTGACTTTTCCCCTCAACCTCAGTTCGCAGGTCATGTTCGGTTTCCTTAAACAGGTTGGTGAATACACAAAGGATGCAGTCGATGCGGCTCGCAACCTGACCCAGGGCCTTGCGGTGACCTTTGATCACATGAAAAGGCGTCCGATCACTGTTCAATATCCTTATGAGAAGCTGATTCCATCGGAGCGATATCGAGGCCGAATTCATTATGAATTCGACAAGTGCATTGCTTGTGAAGTCTGTGTCAGGGTCTGCCCGATTAATTTGCCGGTGGTGGACTGGGTGATGAATAAGGAGTCGAAGAAAAAGGAGTTGCGGAATTATTCAATCGATTTCGGAGTTTGTATTTTTTGTGGCAATTGTGTTGAGTATTGCCCAACCAATTGTCTGTCGATGACAGAGGAATATGAGCTGGCCGCCTTCGATCGGCACAGTCTCAACTACGACAATGTTGCCCTGGGTCGCCTGCCGACGAATGTGACCACAGACCCATCGGTTCAACCGCTGCGGGAGTTCGCTTATCTGCCCGCTGGGGCTGTGGATCCCCATGGCGTCGATGCCGACCAAGCGAGGGCCGGAAAGCGGCCTGAGCAGGTTCTCAAAACCCTTCAGTCGGTGACCTCAACTTCGGATAGTGGAGAATCAGCTGGTGATGACTCTGCTGCAACCAGGACACCCGGATGACCATCGCCTCTTTCACTGAACTGATCTGTTTCCTGATCCTCGGCACAGTCGTGATCGTTGGCAGCCTTGGCGTGGTGCTGCTCAGCAACATCGTCTACTCAGCCTTTCTGTTGGGTGGCGTCTTCATGGCGGTGGCGGGTCTGTATCTGCTGCTCAATGCAAGTTTTGTCGCCGCTGCGCAGATCCTTGTCTATGTGGGCGCAGTCAATGTGCTGATCCTTTTTGCGATCATGCTCGTGAACAAGCGTGAAGACCTCAGTCCCATCAAGGGGTTGAATCTGAGAAGGCTTCTTTCCGGTGGAGTCTGTGCCGGCTTGCTGATCCTTCTGGTTCGTGTCGTCGTCACAACACCCTGGGCTGTACCAGGGCCTGCTGCGATTGGCGAAGGTGCCACGGAACGCATTGGTGTGCACCTGTTCACGGATTACCTGCTGCCTTTTGAATTGGCTTCCGTGCTGTTGTTGATGGCCATGATCGGAGCGATCGTGCTGGCCCGCCGGGATGTCCTGGCAACCGATGTTGCCACCGATGAAGCGGTGGATCAGGAACTGCTTGAAAAGGCGCCTGCACCGCGGCTGGTCGATAGCTCTTCCTCTTCCTGATCACAGATGTTTCTCCATCGCTTCGTTTAGATGTCTTCAATGCTCCCGACGCTGACCGGTCCGATTCCGTTGCAGGCCTATCTGCTGATTGCAGCTTTTCTTTTCTGCATTGGTGTATGGGGACTGATCAATAGCCGCAATGCGGTGCGGGTGCTGATGAGTATTGAGCTGATGCTGAATGCTGTAAATATCAACCTGATGGCCTTTTCCTCTTATCTCGATGGTGATCTGATTCGGGGTCAGGTCTTTGCTGTTTTTGTGATCACCGTTGCTGCAGCGGAGGCCGCTGTAGGGCTTGCGATCCTGCTTTCGCTTTACCGCAACAGAGTTACTGTTGATATGGAACGTTTCAACCTTCTGCGCTGGTAGGTACCGAACATGCGTCTCGATCGGGTCTGGGTGATCTATCGGGCGGAAAGTCAAGCTGCGCAAGGCGAAGCCATTCGCTGTGCCAGTGAGCTTGAGGCTCTCGGATCGACTGTTGTTACCGCAGTGTCTGGGTTTTCCGAGAATCCTTTCCCGCACTTGTTTGCCGCTGAAGCCGGCCACCCTGATCTTGCGATTGTGCTCGGTGGAGATGGCACTGTTCTCGGTGCGGCAAGACATCTTGCCCTGCATGATGTGCCGATCCTCAGCTTCAATGTTGGCGGGCATCTTGGCTTCCTGACCCATGACCATCGCTTGCTGAAGGCGGAGAAACTCTGGCAGCGATTGCTGGACGATCATTTCGCCTTGGAGAGAAGAATGATGTTGCAGGCCAGGGTCGAGTCTGGCTCTGCATCGGCTCAAAAGACTGTCTCTACGCAACAGACAGCCTCAGGAATTTCTGCAGCGCGAAGACCCAGGGATGGAACAGAGCAGATCCATTGGGCGTTGAACGATCTCTACATTCGCCCTCATCAGGAGGATCTCTCGCCAACCTGCACCTTGGAACTTGAGATCGATGGTGAAGTGGTGGATCAGGTCAAAGGTGATGGCCTGATCCTCTCCACACCCACGGGTTCCACCGGTTATTCCATGGCAGCAGGTGGGCCGATTCTTCATCCAGCCATTGATGCCATCATCATCAGTCCGATCTGTCCGATGAGCCTGTCCAGCCGCCCTGTGGTTGTGCCTGCAGGGTCTCGACTTTCGATCCGTCCTTTAGGGGAAGGCAGCAGGAGGGTGAAGCTCTGGAAGGACGGTGCCAGTGGGGCCATTGTTGAACCCGGTGACTGCTGTGTGATCCAGAGGGCCCGTCATCACGCTCTGATGTTGGTGCTTGAGCAGAGTCCTTCCTGTTACAGAACTCTTGCTCACAAGCTGCACTGGGCTGGCAGCGTGCTGACCAGTCAGCCTTCCATTGTCAGTTGAGGCTGCATGGGACTTGAGATCGAACGACGCTTCCTGGTGCTTGGCGAGGCCTGGCGTGCCCTGGCCGGCCCCCCACAGCCCTTTCGACAGGGGTATCTGGTCAGTGGAGAGCTCGGTTTCACCGTCCGGGTGCGGATTCAAGCCAGAGAGCAGGCCTGGTTGACGCTCAAGGCTCCTGCAGAGGGGATCGCCCGGCATGAATTCGAATATCCAATCCCGCTGCTGGATGCTGAATCCCTTTGGGAACTGGCGGCTGATCGGCTTGTTAAAACACGTTTTTGCCTGCAGAGGGGTGGCGGGGATTGGGTGGTGGATTGTTTTGAGCAGGCCAATGCTCCCCTGGTTCTGGCAGAAGTGGAATTGCCCTGCTCCGATGCTCCGTTGCAGCTGCCCGAATGGTGTGGAGAGGAGGTGACGGGCCGGCCTCAGTTCAGCAATGCGCTGCTTGCCAGCACGCCGATGACGGCATGGTCAGAGACAGAGCGGCGGAGTTACGGCCTCGGCTGAGCTTTTTCTTCCGTTTTCCTTTAGATTGTTGGCAGTTGCTTCTGGTCCGCTGTCCTGGCAATCGAGTCTGAGTGGGGGGCCCTCCATGTTTGGCCTCTATGACACTGACGGAATCCTCAGATTCATCAGTGGTGATCGGGAGGCATGCATGGGATATGCAGAACTCTTTGAGCTGAATCTTTCAGGTTGTTCTGTGATGGCCTTGCCGGAAGATATCCCCATTGATTCGCCGTTCAGGAATCAGAGGCGGAGGCGTTTGGCAAGGTACAGCAGTTGAAGCCGTCACGGCAGATCTTGCCGTGATCCATGGCCCAGTTCAGCAGGGCCACACGGTTCTTTGAGCCGGTTTTTGTAAACACATTGCTGACGTGATTGTCGACTGTGCGTTTGCTGATCGTGAGCCTTTCGGCAATCTCCTGATTGGTGAGCCCTTCGGCCACAAGCTCAATGATTTCTATTTCCCTTGGCGACAAGGAAATATCCAGGGAATTGGGTTGCTCACCTGTCGCCATGGTCTCCCAACTCAACTTCTCTGTCTATCCTAAGCAGGCCGCCGCTTGCCGATCACCCATAGTGGGTCGCCAATAGAAATTTCGGTTTGAGATCTGGCCTTCAGCGAGCCCTTGAGGAGGGGAAAGTCACCATCACCGCTGAGGTGATGCCACCCAGAGGAGGGGATCCAACCCATTCCCTGGAGATGGCAGCTCTGCTGAAAGATCTCGTCCATGCTGTCAATGTCACCGATGGCAGTCGGGCGATGATGCGCATGAGCGGTCTGGCTCTCTGCCGTCTGCTGCATGAGTCGGGGGTTGAGCCTGTGTTGCAGTTGACATGCCGTGATCGCAACAGAATTGCGCTGCAGGCTGAGCTGCTGGGGGCCCATGCCCTCGGGATTCGCAATGTGCTCTGTCTCACGGGTGATCCGGTTCGGGCCGGTGATCAACCAGAGGCGAAACCCGTGACCGAATACGAATCCGTGA
>DASCPR010000306.1:0-1750 GCA_036012625.1 Prochlorococcaceae cyanobacterium Fu_MAG_50 | reverse complement strand
TCACTACTGGTCGCTCTTCATAACTAAAGTCCTTGCATCTTCAATTTGCATCTTCAATCAGGTGTCAATGGCGAGGGCTTCCGCAGATCGTTAAATAAACGCTGAGATTTTCATTCTTAAACAATGGCGGGTCCATGCTGTTTTGCCATCAGTTCGAAGGTCTAAGGCTTATCACGACAAGACTTCGCCATTATTTTAAGAACTTGTGGATCCATCAAGACCATCAGCTGAAGACTCAGTTGTTGAATGGGGGCGTTGCCGTGAGGATCACTTCTGATCGAACCTCGCTTTTCAGCAGGTTGCGGCAGCGGGCATCAACCTGCTGACGAATCAGATCCACGGCGCTTGCCTCCATAGGCTGGGATGGGTTGAGGTAAACAACCACAAAAGAAGTGCGACCCACACGCATCACGCTGACATCCAGCAGCCAGCAGGAAAGTCCTTTCAGCAACTCATCCAGGGCATCACGAGTGTGGCGAACCGTTTCTGATTCGGCTGAAGCGCCGGCGGTTTGTCTCATGGCTGTGAGGAAAGCCTGCAGGGGTTCACCAACCACCACAGCGCTCATCACCAACACGATCAGGGAGTCGCTGATCGGGGTGAGTGGGGAGAGTGGGGTGGAGCTCAGCATTGGAGTGATCAGCAGGGCAAGGCCAGAAAAACCACTGATCAGCCCATCGATTCGCGCACAACGGGACTCATTGAGCAGAAGCTGTGAGCAGCGGCCGGATCGTTCCCAATCCTTGTGGTGGCGCCACGCCAGCCACCAGCAGATGATCACCATCGAGGCGGAATACCAGGCCACCGGGGCAAGATGCACTGCTGCGAGTGTCTCGCCGTTGCAATAAGCGATCACCGTACCCAGCGCAGCCATGGCAGCACTGGCGAGAATGCCGATCAGCACAAGAGACCTGAACAGCACATAGAGGGCTTCCTGGCCGTCATAGCCATAGGGGTAGGACCGGTCTGGAGGCCGCACAACATTGCTGCTGATACGAGCAGCGATCAGCCCCGAGCCAACCATCACCCCTGAATAGAGGCCATCCAGCAGCATTGCGTAGGAGCCTGAGAGCACGTGCACCAGAAGACCAGCCACGGCCATCAGCGCACTAGCCACAATGCCGGTTTGTAATGAGCGCTGTTCGATGTGCTGGGCTTTTGTGCTCGCTGCGTGCATGGCTGGGTCCTGATCAGAACGCTGGGTTGTTGATCCCAGTTGATAGGTCAGTCTGCAGCTATTTCAAGAGTTGATTAAGGAGTTACGATCCGAGCTCCGCTGAACCGAATTCAATGATGTGGTTGAAGCTTCTCTTGCATTTGCCGGCATCGGTTGAATCGTTTCAACGGATGATTGTGTCGAAACTGGTTGGCATTAACACTTGTCCTGTTGGTGCTGAGTGTATGAAAAATAAATTGCTTTGCAGGCTAGGTTGATCAGTTGCTTGTTTGAATTTTCTGACAATAATCAGTGAAGCTAGTTGGGGAGATTGACTCTAAAAAAATAGGATATCTTGAAGAAACAAGATATCCTATGGCTTAAGTTAGGCTTTGGTTTGTGGCTGACTCAGGCTGCTGATGACCAGCCTGAGTGTGTGGTGAAGGCTGGTCTGATTGTGACCAGTCAGGCCAGAAAACCACTCTCACTACCCTGGAAAGGTTGATCATGGCTTTCCAGAGGGCCAGGAGCGGTGAGTAAATGATTCGAACTGAATGACTCGCCTTGGCTTGACATGCTGTTGGTCAATGGTTG
>DASCPR010000305.1:0-4602 GCA_036012625.1 Prochlorococcaceae cyanobacterium Fu_MAG_50 | reverse complement strand
ACATCCTCGATCCGCTTCACGGCTGCGGAATGCAGATCGGCGGTGAAACTCTGATCGCGAAACACCGTGAGGCCCTCTTTCAAAGACAACTGAAACCAGTCTCTGCAGGTGATGCGGTTACCGGTCCAGTTGTGGAAGTACTCATGGGCGATCACACTTTCGATGCGCTCCAGTTCGCCATCGGTCGCCGTCTCCGCATCCGCCAGCACCAGCTTGGAGTTGAAGATGTTGAGACTCTTGTTCTCCATCGCGCCCATGTTGAAGTGGCGCACGGCGACAATGTTGTATTCATCAAGGTCATATTCCAGTCCATAGACCTGCTCATCCCAGGCCATGGATCGCTTCAATGAAGCCATCGCATGGGCCGTATAGGGCTCATCGCCCGCCTCTACATGCAGGCGCAACTGCACATCACGGCCAGATCTTGTTGTGAACTTGTCGTTAACTTCGCGAAGATCACCAGCGACCAAGGCAAAAAGGTACGAGGGTTTCGGAAACGGGTCATCCCAGATCACCTCATGCCGCTCAGGCCTGCCAGCCACCGGCCCTGCCGCAACCAGGTTGCCATTGGAGAGCAGCACGGGGTAACGCTCACGCTCCGCGTCGATTCGTACCCGATAACGACTCAACACATCCGGTCGATCCGGATGGAAACAGATGCGCCGGAAGCCCTCGGCCTCGCATTGTGTTGTGAGCATGCCTCCGCTGGCATACAAACCTTCCAGGGAGGTGTTGCTGAACGGATCAAGCCTGCAGGTGATGGTGAGCGTGAACGGATCGCTCCCCGGGCTGCTGATTCGCAACTGGCCTGCCTGAAGCTGGTAAGCCTCAGCGGCCAGAGGCACGTCATCAATGGCGATCGCTTCCAGGTTCAGATCCACACCCTGGAGAACCAGGGCCTCTGAGCTTGAGCAGGAGCTGGCGGTGGAGCCAGTGGTGGTGCTGGAAGACAGGGGCTCCACCTGCAGTCGACTGATCACCCGGGCGTGGTCGTCTTCCACAACCACATCCAGGGAAATCGAGGGGACCCGGAACGGATAAGGGGTGTAATCGGTCAGGCGAATGGGCGCGGCAGCTGCCATAGGGGCGATCTCACATCCACTGATCCTGGCGTGGCAGGTCCTCCCTGAGACCTGGTCAGTGAGATCTGCTCAATCAGATCGGCTTGCGGAGATCTGCCTGGTTAGATCTGACCCTGCAGGTTCAAGCCCTTACCAGGGCACGGGGCCGCGCCCGGCAGCCGTGCTGCAACCCATCTGGGAGCCAAGCAGAGCCCCGAGTGGCACAGCCCAGCTGCGACCATCGCTGCGGGAGGCCACATAACCAACGCCACCGCCGACAATGCCCCCCAGCAGACGTCCCCGCTGGCACTTCTCGGCCTGTTGCTGAACCTGCTGCCAAGGATCAAGGGGTTCAACAGGCCTCATGCCATAGGCCGGTTCTGAGGAATGTGGGTAGGAGCTGTGAACAGCTTCACGGCTCTGGCTCGAGGGGAGAGAGTGATACCCCTGCACGGGATAGGAACTCTGGCGGTGAGCCGTTGGGCGGTGAGACCAGGACGTTGCTTCATGGGCCAGGGCTGACTCAGTCAGGCTGAAAACTCCGAGCAAGCCCAGAGCCGCTGCGAAGCAGCCGGCAGGTCTTGACGACGTCGGCTTGTGAGTCGCCTTGAGGGTGGTTGTCATGGTGAGAGGAGGAGGAGAAGGAGACCGAGCCAGGCCCGGGTCTCTCAACTACAGAAGCTCCTTCAGCTCCTCAACCTGCAACCGAATTCCCTGGCAGCTGCTTCTGAATGCAACTGCTTCTGAATGCAGCTGCTTGTGAATGCAGCCACCAGGCCATCGACAAGGCTTTACTTGCTCTTGGCCTTTTTCTTCAGCTCCTCAACCTTGGCCATCACGTCGGCTGGGATGTTCTTCGGACAGGTCTGAACAGCCCGCAGAATGATCTGGGTTTCAGCACCTCCGAAAAGCTGCTTGTCCGTCAGAGGCGTGTTCCCCTGGGCGGCAACAATTCCTCCATGGCGCGATTTGAGCACGAAGGCATAGGTGCTGGCAGCAATTCCGACAGCCTTGGGAAATTCAACCCCGATCTCACGCGCCTGGCAGAAGGTGAAGACCCCGATACCTGAATACAGACCGATGTCATCGTTCGTCGCCGGTTTGGTCTTTAAGCCAGCGGCTGACTGGGCCTGAGCAGCAGGGCCAAGCATGCAGAGCGGGGAAAGCATCAACGGCACCGCCAGCAAAGAAGGGATTCGACGCAGAAGGGAGCGCAAAGGACCTGTTCAAATTCTCTGCCATCTTCCCCTATTCATCCTTGCTGAACCACCCCGCAAAGCTTGAGGTTCTGACCAATTGCATCCGAGCCGGTCGCGATCACTCTTCAATCGGAGGGGCAGCCGCCTCCACTCTGGTTTCGTGGTGATGCTCAACGATCTCAAGATCCCCGTTCTGCCAGCTGTAGATGCCTCGATAGCGATAGCGATCCTGGTCAATCAAACGGTTGTGCTCAAGGATGTCCCACTGCTGATAGTGGGACTCAAAGATCGTCTCGTGTTCATCAACCTGTCGGATCATTGTCTTCACAGGGGATGGGCTGAGAAATCCACGGCTGCGCTGCAGCTGATGGCCCCAGAGCGTGGCCTCCATCACCCCCTCACGCTCATAACTCGGTTTACGCACAAAGAAATCGAATTCCTGCTCAGGCCACCAGGTGAAGCGGAAGCGGGTTTCCCCAAACGCCGGTTCCGCGAAAACCTCGACGCGGATGAACATGTCAACCCGCAGACTCTCTTCACCACTGAACAGATAATGGCGCCTGGAACGCCAGAGGCCGAGATTCCGGGCAAACCAGCGCTTGACATTGCTGTCGAGGTGGATTCTTGACTCCTCAGTCTTTGCAGACGGGGTGGTCTTGGGAGCACCGCTTTCCAGGGGAGAGAGCGACATAACAGGTGCTCGCAGAACTACAGAGTGTTCGTGAACGTCCTAGCGACTCTTCCGCAAAAGACAAAAACCCATAAGGTAAGCATCAACATTGCTGGTCACCAGCCACTGTGGAGGGGGAGAACGCCAAGGTAGGGACCAAAACTCGTCAGCAGCTGCAATTGCTGCTGGTGGCAGCCAGGAGCCACCTCTCCAGAGGAGACCTGAGGGCACTTGTGCAGTTCCTCGAGAAGGAGGACTGTGGTTTTGAGGTGACGCTGCAGATCTCAGATCCGATGCAGCAGCCCGAGCTGCTCGAGCTGCATCGCCTGGTTGTGACCCCTGCGCTGATCAAGATTGCGCCAAACCCGAAACAGGTTTTTGCCGGCAGCAACATTCTCCAGCAGCTGCATTGCTGGCTGCCACGCTGGCAACAGGATGGCGTGGTCAGCGGCCTTGGTCTGAGCCTGCGGCCCACTGAACTGGATGGCAGCCGCACCCAGAAGGAACTCCAGCTCGAGGACCAGCTGCTGGTCCTCCGTCAGGAGAATGAGACGCTGATCGATCGACTGCATGCCCAGGAAAGACTGCTGCGCATGGTTGCCCATGAGCTGCGCACACCGCTCACCGCTGCGGCCCTGGCCTTGCAGAGCCAGAGGCTGGGACAGATCAATATGGACCGTTTCCAGGATGTGCTGACAAGGCGTCTGGAGGAAATCGAACTCCTCTCCAGGGACCTGCTTGAAGTTGGCGCAACACGCTGGGAAGCGCTTTTCAATCCCCAGCGCCTTGACCTGGCGAGCGTCTCGGCTGAGGCGATTCTTGAACTCGAGAAGTTGTGGCTCGGCAGGGACGTGGCCATTCTCACCGACATTCCCAGCGATCTGCCCAAGGTGTTTGCCGATCAGCGACGGATGCGTCAGGTGTTGCTCAACCTTCTCGAAAACGCTCTCAAATACACCGAGGACGGCGGGCGTATCTCCCTGACCATGCTTCACCGCACCAACCAATGGGTCCAGGTCAGTGTCTGCGACAGCGGCCCAGGCATCCCGAAAGCGGAACAGCAACGCATCTTTCTCGACAGAGTGCGACTCCCCCAGACCTCAAATCGCACCTCCGGATTCGGCGTTGGCTTATCGGTATGCAGCCGCATCGTTGAAGTGCATGGAGGCCGAATCTGGGTGGTTTCAGAACCCGATGAGGGAGCCACGTTTCACTTCACCGTTCCCGTCTGGGAGGGTCAGGGACAGGAATGGGGGCAAGCCGCCTTGACGGAGGGTCAGGCGGAACCTTAGTTTTCTGGGGTGATCGGGGTACAGCACGCTGCCTGCGTTCACGGCCTCGCCCCCATCGTCTAGAGGCCTAGGACACCTCCCTTTCACGGAGGCGACAGGGGTTCGAATCCCCTTGGGGGTATTCAGCTGCAGAGCTGAAACCATGCATCAGCTCTCTTCCCTACTGACTGCGTCAGAGTTTGGACAGAAGAGCGCAGTGAAGACAGACCGTTTCTACAGCTCGATCTGTGTCAGCAGTTCGAGCTGCTGAGCTGAATCTGCCGCTGGCTGGCCCTGCGGCTCAAGCAAGAGAGTGTCGGCGCAGGGCCTCGTTTTCAACGGCCAGCAAATTCGCTGAGAGGTCCTCACGCAGCCTTTGTTCAATCAGGGCAATGGGCATT
>DASCPR010000304.1:0-1635 GCA_036012625.1 Prochlorococcaceae cyanobacterium Fu_MAG_50 | reverse complement strand
CGGATTCAAGCGAACTCGTCTTGCCACCTGGAGTCACCCAGGCGCCGCCAAGACCCACAACAATCATGCAGGAATTTATGCAAGGGCTTGAGGTTGCAGATGCAAATCCGCAGCAAACCAGTTCCGGCATGATCTCGATTATTTCACCTGATCTGAAAATCATTCAATCAGATATTGCTAAAGGCGATGTTTATGTTCCCTGGGGAATCACAATTGATGGCAATGACAATGCCTGGGTTGCAAACTTTTTCGATCAGAGCTTGCTACATATCTGCGGAACTGACACATCAAAATGCCCTGATGGCAAGACAACAGGTGACGTGATTCACATTTACGAAAGCGGAGTCATTCAGCTCAGCACCGATGTAATTATCGATGATGCTGGCAACGCCTGGAGTGCAAACAACTGGTATGACAAAAATGCCGTGATCAACAAGAGCTATTCACCGCGAACGTCCACCTTTGCCGGCGGTCAGGGGTTTGTGGTGACCTACGGGGTTGCCGGTCCAGTCCGCAACCCGCTGATCGGGCCTGTCAGACGACCTCAATAACGGCGTTCTCAATCAATGGCGAGCACAAGCCGGCCTCATGCACAGGTCCCAATCAAGGATCTGCAATCAATGGGCCAGGCTCTCTGGCCGAGTTTCAATCAGCTCCGCCAGATCCTTGAGGAAGGCGGCGCCATGGGCTCCGTAGATCACCCTGTGATCAGCGGTGAGATTCACCTGCATCTGACGCTTCACCGAGATTGAACCGTCCTTGCCCGCCACCACCATCGGCCGAGAGGCTGCAACAGCAAGAATCGCTCCGGTACCGGGGGGAAGGATCGCATCAAAGCGATCCACGCCGAACATGCCCAGATTGGACAGGGTGAAGGAGCCGGTGCTGTATTCCTCAGGTTGCAGCTGCTTGCTGCGGGAACGCTTCACAAGGTCGCCCCATTGCCGAGAGAGTTCATAGAGGTCTGTGCGATCCGCGTTCTGCAGCACCGGCGTGATCAGGCCACCGTCTTCCATCGCCACCGCAACAGCCACATTGACCTGCTCGGGATAGGCCATGCCAGCCGAGCTGTAAGCAGCATTCACCTGGGGATGACGGGCGAGCGTCAGGGCCACGGCCTTGGCCAGCAGGGCTGTCATCGTCACGCCCTTGGGCTTCACTTGCTTATAGAAAGCATCAAGCTTGTCGGTGATGATCGTGTAGCCGACCCTGAAACAGGGGGCCGCCAGGCTCGCCTCCATGCTTCGATTCACCGCCTGCTGAAGGGCGTTGAATTCAACGGTCTCCCCCGCGGCGCCGAAGCTCTGCCCTGGAGGGGCGGATGGGGCCGAGCCAGATGCAGCCGAAGAGCCTGCAGTGATCACCCCAGCAGCTGTGCCTTCAGCCGCACGGGGCACCGTGATCGGCTGACCAGTCGCCAGCTGAACATCTTCTGCCTGAATGCGGCCACGGGGGCCACTGCCCCCCACTGTGGCGAGATCAACCCCCAGCTGGGCCGCCAACTTCTTGGCCCTGGGCGTGGCCACAAGCCTTCCATCACTCAGCACAGGAGCCTGAACAGGGGTGGCCGGTGGCGCAGCAGCCGGTGTTGGAACGGATTGCGCAGGAGCGGCAGGAGCCGCTGCCGCTGGAGCC
>DASCPR010000303.1:0-2825 GCA_036012625.1 Prochlorococcaceae cyanobacterium Fu_MAG_50 | reverse complement strand
GGATGGTGGCGGCGGATCTCCATGTGGTGGGCTGAATTCAGCCTGCAGACCAAGCTTCTGGCCGTGGCCACCCTGGTGGTGAGCCTGATGATGACAGGCATCACCTTTCTGGCCCTGAATGGCATCCAGCGGGATGCGGGCATGAACGACACCCGCTACGCCAGGGACCTTGGCCTGCTGCTCTCGGGAAACGTCACCGAACTGGTGGCAGAAGGTCGCGATCGGGAGCTCGCCAATGTGGCAGAGCAGTTCTGGCGGTCAAGCCGCAGCATCCGCTACATCTTCTTCGCCGACCCAGACGGTGTGATCTATCTGGGCATTCCAATCAGCGCCAACGCCGACAGCGGTAGCAGTGAACTGCAACTGAACCGTCGCCTTGAATTACCGACTGACGTCAAGAAACGACCAGGGGAGCCTCTGCTGAGGCAGCACCTCACGCCCCAGGGGCAGGTGACCGATGTCTTCATCCCACTGATCAGAAACGGTCGCGATCTGGGCGTACTCGGACTGGGTGTCAATCCAAATGAAACGGCTCTTGCCAGTGCGGCCCTGACCCGTGAGGTGACGATTGCGGTCTTCATTTCAATCTGGGTTCTGGTGATCCTCGGGGCTGTGTTCAACGCACTGACGATCACCCGCCCGGTGAAAGAACTGCTGCGTGGCGTCAGAGCGATTGCCTCCGGCAATTTCGAAGCCCGCATCTCGCTGCCGGTGAGTGGCGAGTTGGGTGAATTGCTCGATGGCTTCAATGCAATGGCCTCCCAGCTGGAGGTCTATGACGCCGCAAATATCGAGGAACTCACTGCAGCACAGGTGAAACAGCAATCCCTGATTGCCACCATGGCCGATGGGGCAGTGCTGATCGATGAGCGGGGTCGGATCGTGCTGGCCAATCCCACCGCCCGTCGATTGTTTCGCTGGGAGGGTCGCAACCTGGAGGGCCAGGAACTGCTCCAAGAGTTACCAGAGCTGCTGGGCAATGAACTGCATGAGCCCCTTGAGACCATGCTCGGCAACATGGCCGACAGTACCGACATCCGCTGCAGTGTCGGCGAGCCGGCACGCACGCTGCGCATCGTGCTGCAACCGGTGCGTGACCCAAGTGGTGAAATCCTCAAGGGCATCGCCGTGACCGTGCAGGATCTCACCAGGGAGGTGGAGCTGAACGCGGCTCAGAGCCGTTTTATCAGCAATGTCTCCCATGAGCTGAGAACACCGCTTTTCAACATCAAGAGCTATCTCGAAACACTCCACGATCTCGGCGATCAACTCAGCGAGGAAGAGAAACGGGAATTCCTAGGTGTTGCCAATGACGAAACCGACAGACTGACGCGACTTGTCAATGATGTGCTCGATCTGTCGAGGCTGGAATCGCGGCAGACCCTCCAGTTTGAACCCATTGAGCTGCGTCCGGCCATGGAGCAGACCCTGCGCAATTACCGACTCAATGCCGATGACAAGCAGGTGGAGCTTGCTCTCGATGTCGACAATGACCTGCCCGATATCCTTGGCAACTGGGATCTGCTGCTGCAGGTGCTCGACAATCTGGTTGGCAATGCACTCAAGTTCAGCCGCTCCGGCGGCACCCTGATGCTGCGTGCCTACACCTGGCCGGATACCTGCTCCGTACCCCACCCGATCGAGAGCCTGCCCTCAGCCCCCTGCTGCGAACTGTCAATTTCCCCGCCCCTGCCAAGGCTTCGGGTGGAGGTTGCCGATACAGGCTTTGGCATCAGTGAGGCGGATCAGCAACGCATCTTCGATCGCTTCTATCGCGTCGAGAATGCCGTGCATACGGAAGTAGGCACCGGTCTGGGCCTTTCAATCGTGCGTGACATCATCGAAAAACACGGCAGCCAGATCTTCATGGCCAGTGAAACAGAGGTGGGAACAACCTTCTGGTTTGATCTGCCCCTTGAACACGCTGATGCCGACGAGCTTCAACTTCAATCTGAACTTCAAAGCTCCCGCAAGGCCAAGCAGTTGCAGCCATGAGCGTCAGCCCACTACGGCAGCGTTGAGAGTGCAACAGTTTCAGACGGATTTCTCATCCTCTGAGGCAACAGCCCGAGCGATACGGGCCAGCTCACTGCGCTCATCGGTGGTGACCCGATGGGGAACACCGCTGATGATGCGCTCAAAATTGGCGAAGGAATCCTTGATCTGAGGCCCATTGTCGGTGATCACGAATTCACGGATGCCCTTGTCATGCCAGGAACCACGCATCTTGAACACATTCAGAGCGCGAGCCATCTCACCACGAACTTCAACATATTGCAGCATCAGGATCGTGTCGGTGATCGTGGAGATATGGGAATCAGTGATCGAATGGCTGCCCATGAACTCTTGGGCGGTGTTGGTGAAGAACCCGGCGATCTCTTCCTGCTTGGCGTAGCCGGTCACACCGATCACAAACTGACGGAAAGCGTTATGGCTGATTCCACGGGCCAGGGCTGAGAGAGAATCAATCGCCATTCGAGACGGCTTGAACTCACTGATCTCGGTTTTGATGATCTGCAAGTGATCTTCAAGACCCGTCGATTCGGGATACGCACAGATAATTTTCAGCAGACCGTCCTGCTCCATCTTTTCGAAATCAATCCCCCAGCTGGTGGCATTGCGGAGCAACTGGGCTCTGGACTCCTCATAGGCGAACAGGATTGCCCGTTCCTTATTGGAGCAGGCGTCCTCCACGAACTTGGAGACCAACAATGTCTTGCCTGTTCCAGTTGCACCTGTCGCCAGGATGATCGAATCCTTGAAGAAACCTCCACCACACATTTCATCGAGGCGAGGCACACCGGAGCTGACCCGCACATTGGAGG
>DASCPR010000302.1:0-2744 GCA_036012625.1 Prochlorococcaceae cyanobacterium Fu_MAG_50 | reverse complement strand
AGATCAATGGCGCTGCAATCAGCAGCTTGTCAGCAAGGGGATCGAGTCGAGCTCCCCAGGTGCTGCCGCCGCCTGCTCGTCTCGCCAGCCAGCCATCGGCGGCGTCACTGAGCCCGCCAAGCAGCAGCAAAAGCCATGCCAGCACCTGATGATCTGTCAGCAGAAAGAGCATCAAGGGCAATCCGGCCACCGCTCGCGCCAGGGTGAGGCCATCGGCCATGGTCCGAAGTCCCTGGATGGGCCAGGGGCGTTTCGGGTCTGTCACAGGTTGAGAACAGGCTTGGTGCTGTTGGGATCATCGTGCTGCAGCAGATCCCTCCCCCGCTGATCGGGATCGTGCCTCGTTATCAACACGGGAAATGCCATTAACTGGTCAATGACTATAGGGATGAATGTTTTGTTCTGGTTGTTTGTCTGGCTTTTTGCACCTGGATACGCATTGGAACATTGGCTGTGATTCAGATCATCAATGTGTGACTTTTGGTTGTGATTGAATCCTTGATTGTTCAAGGAATAAAGTTATGGATTTGCTTCAAGATAGGTTGATGAGACTGAATCCAGGTTGACTTCAACTGGATGGGCGCCATCAATGTTGCTGAGCAGCAGCATCGGATTTGCATTTGCATTTGTATTTGTATACCTGTTGGCTTGCCTCAATCCCTTTCCGCTCCTCCATTGATGCGGCGTTCTGCTGCGATCAGCAGCAACCAGGACACACCGAAACCTACGCCTCTGCCCCAGTCGTGAAGAAAAAGCTCATAGACAGCACAAGTGCTGGCGACGATGGCGCTTGAGCGCAAGGCAAAGCGCCCCAGCTTCGGCAACCAGGGTCTTGCCTCGGACGTCTCTGAAGAGTTACGCATCAAGGGGGTCCTGCACGGGAGCGAGCGCTGTGGGGCTGGGCCCTCTGCTGATCAGGTCAACCAAAGGGATGAAGGCTTGAACAAACTGTTGAGGGGAGGCTGTCTCCACACCATCTTCTCAATTGGCAAGTCCTTGACTTTCAGAAGTTGAAGCGTTGGCAAGACAAAGCGATTCGGGTTGATTCTCTCCACCAAGCAATCATCCCTGGCCTGAAGTGGGCGCTAACGGGGTGAATGGTGGGCTCCCACTCAGCTCTGAAACCTTGCTCAGCTCTGAAAGCTTGCTCACTTCAGGGCTTAGACACTTCAGGGCTTAGACATGGAGGGACTCGTTTCATGGCGCAGCACTGTGCGCCCAGCTCAATGGTGCTCCAGTTGACGGTGAGGGATGTGATGTCAACGCCGGTGCTGACTGTTCAGGCCAACACCTCTCTTAAGGATGCCGTTCAGTTGCTGAGTGACCATCACATCAGTGGTTTACCTGTTGTGAATGATCAGGGGCAGCTGGTGGGTGAACTCACGGAACAGGATCTGATGGTGCGCGAGAGCGGCATTGAAATCGGGCCCTACGTGATGCTGCTGGACAGCGTGATCTATCTGCGCAATCCCCTCAACTGGGATAAGCAGGTTCATCAGGTGCTCGGCACAGCGGTCAAGGATCTGATGCGCAGCGATAGTCACAGTTGTGAGGCTTCACTGCCACTGCCGAAGGCTGCTGCCATGCTTCACGACAAAAGCATCCAGAGATTGTTTGTAGTTGATGCTGAGCGCTGTCCCTGCGGTGTGATCACCCGTGGTGATGTGGTGCGGGCACTGGCCTTGCAGGATGGTTAGCGGGACGTTGTTTTCCTGACGCTGACAGCGACGGGTTGAATCAACCGGAATTCAACGAAATCCCCTGGATGGAGGTCATGGAGAGCCAGACCATCAGGGTCGTCGATCACATCGAGATTGTGGATGCCCCCCAGGGGGCCCATCAGGCTGATGCTGTTATCACTGCGTGAGACCTTGATGATCTTTGCGGTGCCGGAGGCCAGTGCCACCCGCATGCCCTGCTTCAGACGCCCCATGTCCTGCGGAAGGATGATGTCTTCCCGGTTGAAGCTGAGGTCTGTGCTTGCACTGCGCTGCATATCAACCACCAGCCCATCGAGCACATCAACATCCACCTCGTCTCCGGGTTCAAGGTTCAGGGGCTCCAGGTCAATGCCAACGGTGAGCACCACTGCGTGACCTTCTGGATTGCTCAGCTCCAGAACCTTGTGGTCGGGAAGAACGTTTTTGACAATGCCGTGGTACTCGCTGATTTCAAAACCAGCCAGCACTTCCGGCGAAAAACCGGCATTTGCCGCTAGTGGCCCACTGAATGCGGTGATCAGAAGTGATGCTGTGGCGATCAGGCCACTGCGGAGCGTGTTCAGGGGCAGCATCGACAGTGGATCTGTTTGCGGGCTGACGCTAGCTGGTCCCCTTCTGGTGCAAAATGCCGCTCGACGCTGATCAGCATCCTGATGAAAAGACGAGGCGTGATTGCAGCCGCAGCAATGGCTCTGCTCTCTTCCGGAGCTCTTGTCGGTGTTCCAGGATTGGCAGGAACCTCGATCAACATCAATTTAAGAACTCGTTATCTCACCCTTTCTGAACACGGCAAGCCAGTGGCTAAATTCCCCGTTGCCATCGGTGCACCTGAATCGCCAACCCCTCCAGGTACGTTCACCATCACACGAATGGAGGCGGAACCTGTGTATCACAAGGCAGGCAAAGTGATTGCCCCAGGCCCAAAGAACCCTGTGGGAGTTCGTTACATGGCCTATTTCTCCACCAAGACAGGCGAATATGCAATTCATGGCACCGCATGGCCAAACTGGGTCAAAATCCGTG
>DASCPR010000301.1:0-2158 GCA_036012625.1 Prochlorococcaceae cyanobacterium Fu_MAG_50 | reverse complement strand
ATGTACTCAGGACCCCCGTTTCCCCATTCGGTGATGTATCCACCGCGGTTGTCTGGGTCAACATCATCCCAGTAGCCGCTGCTTGAGTAAAGTTGCAAAAAATCTTGATTGTGACTGTTATTTGGTTCTCCACTATGCCAATTTGCATACATTGTGTTTGAGCCAGAACTTCGGAACACATCTCCCCGTTCTGGCCCTGTTTGCCACATCCATTGCCCTTCGTAGGTGTATACCGTGCCCGCAGTATCCCAATCCACATCAGTTCCGCCTAGGAAGCCGTCATTTGGAACCGGTGTACCATTAAAGGATCGATCGTAAATGAAATCGTTTTCTGCTTGGGATGTGACTGTCGCCAGGTAACCAGTTTGTCCATTGAGGACCGCAGTTGATCGGTCTTTCGCGGCATCCCACCTCGCGCCTTCTTTCGTGAATGTGTAGTAGTGACCATTGCCCCAAAAGGGTGTAGCATCATTTTTAGATACGCCCAAAGGAGCCTCCGGTTAGATCTATTTATCCTACCAGAATGAATTTATTTCTTCCTGTTTAAAAATTCATTCTGCTTTTACCTATGACTGTCGCGACTCCATCAACTTCTTTAGATTAATTTAATTGCTTCCTTGAGTTCCTCCCGCCAGTTGCCACGCACTTTTTGATGCATGAGTTGTAGCGACGGATACCAGCTCCATCTTTCTTCCTGCCCGCAGTATCGCCATTCCTTTCGGCATGGAACTAGCACTGTTCCCGATGTGTTGATGGCTCCTGCGATGTGAGCAACAGTTTGTCTTGTGGTGATCACTGCGTCTAGGCACGCGATAAGCGCGGCACTTTCATCGAGATCAACCCCAGGATCCCCCAGAAGGCGCAGGTCTGCCTGCTGGCTCCTGTTACGCAGCTGCTTCCACCCATGCGGTAGGTGCTGCAGATCAATCCAGTGGGCTTGATGTTCTCTCGTGAGCTGTTGTAAATCCGCTGCGGATAGGGATCGCTCTCGATGTTCAGCACCTGTGCTGCCGCCGAGCCAGCCAATCCCAACGTTTTGTCGGTTCGGAGCTTGTCTCCGCAGCTCTTTTCGCCAGCGCGTCACTCTGTCGGCATCGGGCTTGAGATATCCCCGTGCTGCTGATGATCCTTGCTTCAGCCGTTGCCAACACAGCAACGGCAGGCTGCCTGAGCCAAGATGCAACTGGGAATCCTGGGATGTTGCTTCTCTCCTTTCCTTTCCCACCACCTGAATGTGATCAGCAAGGGATCTGCGGAAGAGCTCAACCAGGCGAGAATCTGGTTGCACGATCAGTTTGCGACAGGCAGCGGCCAGGGTTGGCAGGTAGCGGGCCGTCATGATCTGGTCTCCAATTCCCTGCTCTCCCTGCACCACAACAGTTTTTTGTGAGAGAGACTCCAATTTCGGCAGCAGCTCGGGTACGTGGTTTGTCTTCAGTCTTGGGTTGCTGCCTCGCCACTCGTAGTGCTCCCAGCCTTCCTGCCAGCGCTGCTGGCTCAGCAGGGTTAAGGAAAGGTTGTGGTGTGCCACCACATGATCGGGGTGTTCTTTGAGAACCTCTCGGTAGTGCACTTCCGCTGCTGTCCAGTTGTTCTCTTGCACTTGAAGATCTGCTGAGGCCATTCGCCAGCGCCAGTCCCGTTGTGCTTCTGGCCATTCGGCAAGGGTCCGCTCTGCCATACCCGACTCGCCTAGACGTGCGAGGGCCTGAACCCTGAGCTCAATCAGGGGCCAGGGATTGCTGCATAAGGAGGCGTTGCTCACTGGGGCCAGCAATTGCAGCGCTTGCTCATAAGCCCCAGAGGCCAGAGCCAGATCGGCAACTCCCAGACGGGCGATTCCTTGGCCTGCGCTTTGATGCAACGCTTCGTTGCCGAGAGCCAGAATCGTCTGGTCTGGAGCGCTACGACTGCGGCTCAAGCAGACGGCGAGATTAAGCGTGATCTGCCAGTCGCGTCCACCTTGACCTCGCCAAAGATTGGCCACTTTGATGGCGTCTTGCCATCGGCCTCGGGCCATGGCGGTGCGCATGGTTGCGACCACTTGTTGCCTATTCATTCAATGTTTTCGTCAAGGGAATTCTTCCAGCCAGGAGGTGAGGATGAATTTGTCTCCGCTCAGGGGAGGGTTGCCTCTGTGGGTGTGAGTGAAGCCTGC
>DASCPR010000300.1:0-5112 GCA_036012625.1 Prochlorococcaceae cyanobacterium Fu_MAG_50 | reverse complement strand
AGCCGCGGTGAACAGGGGGATCATGCTTTGGCGGCTCAGGATCTTGCTTATGCCGGCAGATTGTATGCAGAACTTGGCAATCAGTTGGTGGCTGAGCAGTTGCAACAGGCCAGTGTTGCGCTCACAAAGGATGATTCTGCAGGTGGCGGCGGCAATGGCCTGGGATCGTCGATTCTGAGTGGTGCGATCTCTGCGGTTCAGATGTTGGTGCCATTGGCAGCCAAAGCCTTTATGCCGCTGGGATTGTGATTCTTGCTGGGTCGATCTGTTTATCGGTTGATCAGTCTCTGGGCATCCAATGTATTGGGTTGATAGCCATAGCCATAACTGCCACCATTGGAGTCATCGAGGATGGTGGGGGTGACAATAATGACCAGTTCTTGTTTCTTTCGGCTTGATGAACTCTTGCGGAAGAGCTGACCAATGAGGGGCAGATCGCCGAGGATTGGCCATTTACTCGCGATCTCGATATCATTTTCTGAAATTACACCTGTGAGGATGAGCGTCTGCCTGTCTCGCAATCTGATTTTACCGGAATCTAATTTTCTGGACTCAATATTGTAAATTTGCACTCCGTTTTGCTGCCCGGCCCCTGCCGGGACAGAGATTTCGGGCTTGAGGTTGAGAGAAATGAATCCATTGTCGTCGATCTTGTCAACATTCACATCCAGGATTAAGCCAGCTGTTTCGCGTGTATTCGAGAACTGTGAGGAGCCATTCGCTGCTTCAGTGGCCTCAACGCCGGTGATCACACTCTGACCGGCTTCGACTTTGGCTGATTCGCCTTCCTGGACAAGCAGAGTTGGTTGGGCAATGATTTTAGTGCTCCTGGATTGAATCGCTGCTTCAAGATAGCTATAGAATGATGAATTGGGATAGTTGAATTCATTTTTATTTTGCCCGCTGACAAGAATTGGTCGCCCATATTGATCGTATCGCTCAACCAGCACATCTGGGGCATTCGGATTGGGGTCCACGACGTAAATGGGTAATCCATTGGCATCTAGTTTGGGGACCAGTGTCTGTGAGCCGTCTACGCCGCGGACGATTTGCTGCGCTTCGGCGTAGGGCGTCCTCACGCTTTTTGATGCCACTGAAGGCTCGCCGGCGCTGTATGAGCCTGGGGTTGTGTAGGGGTCGTCATTGTTTAAAAGGCCAGTGCCTTGGCGATCGCCTGGGCGATATTGGCCGAAATTCATGAACGCCTTGCCATTTTCACTGACAATGAATGTGTTGCCAATTTTGGCGGAAAAGCTTGAGTCAATATTTTTGTCATTCTCAAACTGGATGTTCAGGATCTGCACTTTCACGGCAACCTGGCGTTTGCGCAGATCGATCTGTTTTAAATATCCCTCAGCAATGGAGATTAACTGATGATCGCCGACAAGGGTGATTGTGCCAAGGCGCTCATCGGTTGTGCCGATCAGCCCGATCAGGGGTCCGCTTGCGGCTCCATAGGTTTCGATCACCGTGTTCTTCGATTGTGTACTCGTTGATGATTCGCTGCTTTCAGATGATGTGCCAGACGTTTCTGACTCTCTAGAGGTTGTTGTTGAGGTATTGGTGATCGAAATCCGAGCGCCTAGATTGGCTAGATAATTAGCGGCAGAGGCAGCACTAACCTGATTCATCCTGAAAACTTTAGACATCTGAGGCCCGAAGCTTTTAGCTGAAATCGCATCACCGACAAGCAATGTGCGGCCATCCAGTTTTCCCTGCAAACCTGCCGCCAGCAGCACGCTGTTCAAGGCTCTCGGGAATGTTTCCTGCTGAAAGGTCATCGTCACGGATTTGCCGCCACTGCTCGTTGCGCTGCCGCTGGTTGTCGAGTCCATGGATCCATCGCCGACAAAGACAAAGCCGTAGCCACCCAGCCTGGCTAGAGACATCAGGGCATCTTTTGCAGGGGCATTGTTGAGGGTCAGCGTCACCGGTGGGCCGCTGACCTGAACGAAACTGCGGTTTTTGATCACCATCGTGCCAACGGCGATGTCCCCCAGTGGTGGCGCAATTGCCCGGGGACGCAACGGCGGTGCATAAGCCGTCTGGGGAACCCGGCCTGGGGTTGTCAGATCCAGTCGTCCTGTCTGCAGTGTCGGACTGATCAGACCTGGAAAACTGAGGACAAGATTGTCGCCATTGGAACTCACCACCGGTTTCAGCGCTGGGGTGCCAGATAGCGTTTCAATGTTGATCTTGTAGTTGCGTCCGGAGCCCGCCAGACGCACGTATTTGATGCCGAGTTCCGGCATCGCAACCTGCTGGGTGCCCTTTTTCAGGCCTGGCTCAGCTTCGGTTCGCAGCCGGCCTTCCCAGTTCGCCCCCACCTGAAATTGCTCCAGGATCGGTTGCGAGCCCACACCCTCAATCACCACGTCGAGGTTGTCTGGGGTGCGCCTCAGCTTCAACTCCATCCTTCCCTGCTGCTCTGCCATCGCTGGCGGCGTGAGCAGAAGCGGGCTGACCATCGATCCGCCGCTCAGGCCGATGGCGGAGAGCAGTGAGACCAGAGACCGGGTTCGTGACATTCAGTTGGCCCAGGTGAGCTCTGGCTGGACAGATGTGCGGATCGTATCGATCAAGGTCTGTGCAGGCCAGGGGTGCCATTGCCAGGACGTCGAGTGCTGCAATGTCTGGTCAGGCCCCTCCTCAGGTCTTCTCATCCCTTGGGAGCCGGACCCGTCTCAGGGTTTGCAGGCTGATCTGCCACTGACTCCGGCTTGCCGCGTCTGCGTCTGGATCGAAGCGCTGCCGTGCATAGCTCTGGGCGAGTTGTTGCAGGGGCTCAGCCAGCTCAGGTCTGCGCTGTTGAATCTGTTTCAGGCAGGCTTCAAGGCTCTGCCCCGGGTCTGGTGTGATCCCAAGATGATCCAGGCAGCGATCGAGTTCACGCCGCAGCGGATGCCTCTGATCGGACCTCAGCCGTTGCAGTGTCAACAAGCCAGCAGCAAGCAGCAGCAGGGTTGAAACCACCAGCAGCGCACCTTGCCACTGCCTGTAATCGCTTCCGAACAGGTGCCAGAGCAGCTCCTCCTGGCGGGCCTGATCGAATTGCATCACCCAGATGTTCCAGTCCAGATCCAGGGCCTGCCATTGTGCGTGGATCGATTGCAACCAGCCTGGAGTCCAGGGCAGCAAAGCTTGATCGGCGCCGCTGCCGGCAGCGGCGAGGCTGGCGTAGAGGCTCAGGGTGGTGCGGCTTGGCACCACCCAGGCAGTGGGATCCACTCGGCTCCAGCCCGTGCCCGGTATCCACACCTCGCTCCAGGCATGGGCATCGGCCTGGCGCACGGCAAGGTTGCCCTTCCCGGCCAGGGGCTGGATCCATTCACCGCCCTGATACCCAATCACCACCCGTGCCGGCACATTGGCTGCGCGCATCAGGGCGGTGAAGGATGCGGCGAAGTGTTCGCAGAAGCCGCTTCTTGTCTCAAACAGAAAGGCATCCAGAGCATCGCGTTGTGGGAGGCGACCGGGCGCCAGGGTGTAGCGGAATCCCTGCCTGAGGAACCACTGCTGGGCCGCCTGCAGTCGCTGTTCCGGTTCCGCCAGTTCTTGCCAATGCCTGCCCAGCTCCAGCAGCCTGGGGTTGAGATGTTCCGGCAGGGCGAGATCGCCTGGTTCAGGTGGATGTTCGCGCCATGGCATTGGGGCATCAGCGCCTGCTGAGACGAGTCTGTAGAGGCTGCGCTGATGCAAGGGCTCCAGGCTCCACAGTTCCCCTCTCTGATTGCGACGGATGCTGCCGGGCCATGGCAGCCCCCGGCCCTGCCAGGGCAACCATTGCAGGTTGGTGGGCTCAAGCATCACCAGTAGCTGGGGTTGGCTGTTGGCCGCTGCAACCGGTGTGCTCACTGCCAGGGGCGTTTGGCTGGGGGAAGCACTCCAGCGACGGCCATCGAAACGACTGAGGGCCATGACCCGCCAGTAGCGCTCTGCCGCCGCTGGCGCCGCCATGCCTTCAAACAGCAACCCCATGACCGGGGCATTGTTCCTAGCCAGTGCTGCGATCGAGCCTGGATCCAGTTGATCGCTCAGGCCGGTACTGCCACGGCTGGCTTGTAGCTGCCACAAGGGACTCAGCCTCGGTGCCAGCAGAAACAGGCCCACCATCAACGGCAGGCTCACCATCAAAAGCAGGGATGAACGGCGCAGCAGCTGCCGATGACTGGCAGCTCCCATCTCCAGAGCCAGCAGGGAGCCAACCGCCAGCAGGGCTGCTGTGGCCAGCAGCAGGCTGGAGCCCAGATCACTGGCGAAGATTGCAGCGCTGCCGATGGCGATCAGTAACAACAGACCATTGCGTCTGATCGCTGCTGGCGTATGCATCTCCAGCAGCTTCAGCCCGGTGAGCAGCCAGAGCAGGTTCGCGAAGCTGGCGAGCCAGCTGCTGCGATCAGCGAGAGGCATCAGGCTCAGCAGCACGACGATCAGGGCCACCGCCACGCCATTGGTCCACCCTTGCCGCTGCTGTTTCAGCTCTCTTGATGACCACAGCCGCATCGCTGTGAGCAGTGGCAGGCTGACCAACACCAATGGTTGTGCGTCCGGCAGGCCCAGCAGCTGCAGCCAGAGGGCGATCAGGGATCCGGCTTGCAATCCCAGGGCCAGTTGAACGTTGCTCATGCCAGGGCCAGGGCTCTGAGGGCGGCGGCTCGATGCTTGCGACCAACCCCCTGGGGCAGGCTGAATCCCGGCAGCTCCAGGGCAAAGGCTTCCCCCTGCTGGCTGAGTTCTTCGACCCGGGCAGTGAGATGCTCCAGGGCCTGCTCTGCTGGTAGCTGAGGATCGGGGGCGAGCACCCGCTGCCTGGGGGCGTTGCTGTCGAAGCGTTTGGCCAGCCAGCCCCGGCCCCGGGCCAGCTGTTTCCAGGCCACCCGCTGCAGGCCCTCCTCCGGGCGGTGGGGGCTCAGATCGCGGAAATCCTCTGCAAAAGCAGACCGTTCTGCAGTGTCGTTTGTGCTTGGCTGCTGCTGTAGGGGACGCCAGTGTTCGAGAATCGGTCCGGGAACGGCCCGGGGATAGATCAGTTGTGGCTGGGGTGGTTGCCAGTGGCTCCAGCAAACGAATAATCCCAGTGGAGCTTTCGAGTAGAGCGTCAGCCTGCCGGGG
>DASCPR010000299.1:0-4080 GCA_036012625.1 Prochlorococcaceae cyanobacterium Fu_MAG_50 | reverse complement strand
TGATGAGGCACACAATGCCGCCCCAGCCAGTAACAGCCTTCGCTATGCGGTCGACTCAGGCCTGACTCGCCGCCTGCGGGATCTGGCACCACGTTTCGAGCACCGCATCTTCTTAAGTGCAACACCGCACAACGGACACAGCAATAGCTTCACGGCGTTGTTGGAGCTACTGGATCCAGCCCGCTTCACACGCGGAGTGCCCTTCGATCAAGCCGACTTGGATTCAGTGCTAGTACGTCGCTTGAAGGACGACCTGCGAAGAATCGGCGAGGAGTTCCCTGAGCGGATCGTTGAACCATTGCGGATCGCCAAAGGTTCTCTGGCTCCAGACACGCCAGATCTGGCTCTCTCCCGTTTGCTGCAGCATTACCGCAAGCAGAGAGAACGCCGCCTGTTGGCGGAAGGGGCCACGAAGCGTCAGCTCAATGCAGATCGGTTGGTGATCACCAATCTGCAAAAGCGGCTCCTCAGTTCAGTTGAGGCCTTTGCTCGAACTCTTGCCGTGCATCAGCGGACGTTGGCGGAAAAACAACAGCTGCAGCGCGAAGCTCAGCTGGAGCTACTTCAAGGCGGGGTGAGTGCCGATAGCGATCTGGCCGAGCTGGATGACGACGAAGTCCTGAACCTGGAAGAAGCCCAGACACGTACGGCGCTTCGTCAGACCATCGCAGCTGACCAGAGCGACAAGCAATTGCTGGAAGAGATGGCAACAATCGCTTCCTCCCATCGCAGCAGACCGGACCCACGCATTGAGTTGTTAGCGGAGTGGATGCGCTCGAACCTTTGCTCTGGCCTCGGAACCGATGATCTGCAATGGAAACCAACGCGGCTGCTGATCTTCACCGACTATGTCGATACCAAGCGCTATCTAGAGCGGCAGCTTGGCCAGCTACTCGGTGAAAGGGAGGCTCAACATCGCGTTGCCAGCTTCAGCGGAGGCATGAGCGAAGAAAACCGGGAGCGACTAAAAGCCCAGTTCAATGCCGATCCTGATCAGGAACCCTTGCGGATTTTGATTGCCACCGATGCGGCAAGGGAAGGGGTGAACCTGCAAAACCACTGCAAGCACCTCATCCACTTCGATATTCCCTGGAACCCCAGCAAGTTGGAACAGCGCAACGGCCGTATCGATCGGAAGCTGCAACGCGCTCCTCAGGTTTGGTGCCACTACTTCTTGTTGGAAGATCGAGCAGAAGATCGGGTGATGGAGGTGTTGGTTCGCAAAACCGAAGTGATCCGCCAGGAACTCGGTTCGCTTTCACCTCTTGTTCAGCGCCAAGTGGATGATGCTCTCGAAACCGGAATCGACCTTGAGCAACTCGATTCACTGCAAGGGCAACTGGAAGGGATGGATGCTGCCAACACCGACCGCGGTGCTCTTCTCACCAAGGCCAGGGAAGAACTGGAGGCCAGTAGACGGGTAGCAGAACTTGAGCAACAACAAGATGCTCTGCGGCAGTTACTGGCTAAATCCAAGCATTGGTTGTCGTTTGCCCATGACCGCTTCCGGCAGGCCCTCAACTGTTCTCTCGATCTGTTGGGGGTATCAGGGCTTGAGCAGCACACGGACGAGCGAGGCCAGAAATGCTGGCGACTGACCAACCCGGAAGAGCTGCCAGCTCAGACGCGGGATAAAAGCTGGGAGAACACCCTCGACAGCCTGCGTGGCGTGAAACCAGCCAAGGCGTATCTGGATGAATGGCGTCGGGAGAATCCCGTGCGGCCAGTGATCTTCTCCGACCCCGGTCGGCTCAATGCGGAGTCAGTGCATCTGCATCTCGAGCACCGCTTGGCCCAACGACTGTTGAGTCGTTTCCTCAGCCAAGGATTCCTCCATCACGAACTCAGTCGTGCCTGCGTGTTGCCCAGCCGTGAACCCCAGCCAAAGGTGGTGGTGCTCGGGCGCTTGTCGTTGTTTGGCCAAGGTGCAGCCAGATTGCACGACGAACTGATCACGGTGGTGGCTGATTGGCATCCAGGCGATGACCGGCAGACAGCGCTGCAGCCATTGCCCGCATCCACCAAAGACGCCACGTGGAAACTGCTTCAAGACGCCTTAAAGGAAGCCGAGAGCGGTGGTCTTCCCAACGTCGACACCAGTCGCTTCCAGACCATGGCCGAGCAAGACGTCCAGGCTCTGTTGCCCTTGCTCAAGCAGGAGTCGGAAGCTGCCTTGGCTGCAGCAGCAGAGCTGCTCAAGCAGCGGGGCGGCACTGAGGCTCAAGCTCTAAAGGAGGTGCTGCGCGGGCAGCGCAAGAGGATTAATGCCACCGTGAAACAACGCACCCGCGAACTAGCAAAACTCGACAAGAAAGCCGAAGCAGCTGGCCCGACCGGCCTGATCCCAGGCCTCGAGGAGCAGGTCAATGTGCCGGAGTTGGACCTCGCCAAACTCTCAATCAAGGAACGAAGGCAACTCTCAGCAGATCAACGCCACTGGGAGCGACGGCTCGAAACGATCGAAGCTGAACTCAGCAGCGAACCGCAGCGGATTGTGGACAGCTACCGGGTGGTGACCCACCGGTTGGAACCGGCCGGGCTTGTTTACCTCTGGCCGATCAGCGGATAGCCAAGGCACTTTTTTTTAACACTCAATTTTACTTAGTCATGGCAATTCGATTTCAAATACTCCAATTCATTAGTCGTCTGGCACAGCGAATTGCCAATTACAGCGAGCGATGGGGAATGCGTCTCGAACCGCGTCGCAGCCTTTCAGCTCCAATTGAGAATCACGATAGTGACTCATCAATGCAGGGCTCATCAGATTCCTCAACTGATATCGAAAAGCCCTACGAACTCATTCCACTTCTTAACGATGCCGGCGAAGTTCAGGCGGGTGTGTTTGCCTACGGCTTAGAGGAATCGAAGCAGATGATCGAATTCCTCCGTAACGACAGCCTGTACGGATCTGGGACGGCAGGCAGTCAATCAGTCAATGGAGTTGTCGGCGACTTCGCGGCCAAGCTCACACCCTCACTGGCAGCCGCCGTGCAGGCCGGACAGCTGATGCGGATTGTGGGACCAGCCCCAGTCGTTGAGGGGCTAGCCAAGGGGAGCATGACCCTGATGCAGAGCGGTGGCAACAGCCTTGGTGGCGTCCTTGGCCAGGGCTCGACGAAAATTGTGGGCCAAGCTCGATTTACTCCAGCTGCTGGAGTTCTAGCTCCACTGGTTGTCTACCAAGCTGTGCACGCCATCGTCGGCACGCAACAGCTCAATGAGATCAATCGCAGGCTTGCAAACATTGAGAGAACATTGTCGAGAATTGTCCAACGGCAGAACGCCAAAGATATCGGTGAAGTCATCGCGGCAGCGTCAACCCTCCAGGACATTCTTGCTGAGCATGCCCACAGCGGGCATTTCAATGCCCAGATGCAAGACCGCATTTCCCATTGCGAACGGGATTTGCGTGCTCACTTGGAACGATTGAAGATTCTTAAATCAGATTTCCACGGCAAGATCAGCAAAGCAAGAGAAAAAGCCAAGAAACGAAAAAAGACTCTTGAATTGGCAGTGTTGATCAAGGAGGAAGGGGAGCAATTCGGTCAGGACACGCGACTGCTTGTAGCCCTTTGTGCAGCCGTGATTCAGTTGGAGCAAGGTTTGATGTTGATCGCGCTGGAACATCACCCGCAAAGTCTTGTTTATCGACAACAGCAGATGACCAATCAAATCAAACAGTGCCGAGAGACGCTTGCAGACATGATGGATCTATCTGAAATCAAAGGTGAAATCAAACTCTGTCTTGATGACATGAACTGGTAGCAGCTCAATCTTTTTGACCGGGGAGCTGCCAATCTTTTGAAAGAAGCCTCGGAGCTCGAGGTTGACTTTGCTCCGGCCCAGGCGATGCCTGAGCCTCAAAGCGGTGGAATGCTGGTTTGGAAGGATGCTGTAGGTGCAATGCAGGTTCGTGCTTTGTCTTCAGAAGCAGAGCCACCTGCCCTAGGTGTCAAATCTCACTCGCATGTTCTTGGTGTCGAAACAGATGGTGTATCAGAACAAGCCATTACGCCAACGCTGACCGCACATTCTCCTTCCACGAGCCTGCAGGTGGGTTCGACTTACTTCTTATTTGTG
>DASCPR010000298.1:0-4547 GCA_036012625.1 Prochlorococcaceae cyanobacterium Fu_MAG_50 | reverse complement strand
GGGGGTCTAGCAATCTGGTGAATGCAGCGAACTCATAATTCGCCTAAGGCGAGTTCGATCCTCGCGACCCCCATTCACTCCTCTTGATGCGGTTTCTGCTTCTGGCTGTGCTGCTGGCTCTGCCGGCGTTCTTCGCAGCCGGAGAGGTTGCCTTGCTGCGGCTACGCCCCAGCCGTGTGCAGGTGCTCCTCGATGAGGGGAGATCCGGGGCTGTCTCCGTTCAAAGGCTGCAGCGCCGCTTGCGCAGGGCCTTGATGGTCTCTCAACTGGGGGGAACCCTCTCCCTGGTAGCTCTGGGCTGGGTTGGTCGAGGCCTGGCACAGCGGCTATGGCCGATCTCCGCAGGTGCCGGGCGCTGGTGGGACGCCGGGCTGTTCCTGGTGCTGGTTGTGCTGGCCACACTGCTCGCTGGGGTGCTTCCCAAGGCCTGGGTTCTCAATCATCCTGAAACAGCTGCCCTGCGGATGGCTCCGCTCCTGGAGGCCGTGATCAGGGCGATGTCGCCTCTGCTCGGCCTGTTTGAAAGCCTCGTTTCTCTGCTCCTGAGGTTGGTGGGGCTGACACCTCAGTGGGATTCCCTGGTGCCGGCACTCTCTGCCGGAGAGCTCGAGAGCCTGATTGAGGGTGGTTGTGTCACTGGGCTTCGGCCCGATGAACGCAACATTCTTGAAGGGGTGTTCGCTTTACGGGACACCCAGGTGCGCGAGGTGATGGTGCCCCGTTCCGGCATGGTCACCCTGCCGGTTGATGTGCGCTTCTCTGAATTGATGGAGGCGGTTCACCGCACGCGCCATGCCCGTTTCCCCGTGATTGGTCAGTCACTCGATGACATCCGCGGCATGTTGGATCTGCGTCAACTGGCCGCACCGATCTCAAGGGGTGAACTGCGCTCCGAGTCTCCTCTGGAGCCTTATCTGAAGTGGGCGCCCCGTGTGCTTGAAACCAGCAGCCTGGCTGAGCTTCTGCCGATCATTCGCAGTGGTCACCCCATGCTTCTGGTTGTGGATGAGCATGGGGGGACCGAGGGCCTTGTGACCGTTGCCGACCTGACTGGCGAGATCGTTGGTGATGAGCTGCAGGAGGAGAGCCAGACCCCAGACCTGATGCCGATTGAAGGACAGCCTGGAGAGTGGCTTGTGGCCGGAGAAATGGAGATTCCTGAGCTGAATCGAGAATTGAGTCTGGCTTTGCCAGAGGCTGATGACCATCACACCCTGGCGGGTTTTCTGCTGGAAAAGTTGCAACACATCCCTTCCGCCGGAGAGGCTCTCCGCCATGACGGCCTGCAGTTTGAGATCAGGGAGATGGATGGCCCCCGCATTGAAAGGGTGCGACTGATCCTTCCAGACCATGAACAGGAGGCGGATGATCGCCGATAATTCACAGCATCGTCTTGCCATGCCGATGACCGACCCAATGGTTCCGGTGAAGGTCGGTGTGATCGGGATCGGCAATATGGGTTGGCATCACGCCAGGGTGCTGAGCCTGCTGAAGGATGCGGATCTGGTCGGTGTGGCTGATCTCGATTCAGCCCGGGGTGGACTGGCCACTGAACAGTTCGGATGCCGTTGGTTTGAGGATTACCGCCAACTGATTGAGGCGGTGGAGGCCGTCTGCATTGCAGTTCCAACCTTGTTGCACCACCAGGTCGGGATGGCCTGCCTTGAAGCAGGTCTGCACGTGCTGATCGAAAAGCCGATTGCAGCCAGTCAGGATGAGGCCTCTGCCTTGATCCTTGCGGCCAGCAAGGCCGGCAGGCTTCTGCAGGTGGGGCATATCGAAAGGTTCAACCCGGCCTTCAGGGAACTGATCAAGGTTGTTGATAGTGAGGAGGTGGTGGTGCTTGAGGCGCGTCGCCACAGCCCCCATGCCGATCGGGCCAATGATGTTTCCGTGGTTCTGGATCTGATGATCCACGATCTCGATCTGGTGCTGGAGCTGGCCCAGGCCTCAGTGATTTGTCTGGCCGCTGCAGGTGGTCGCACGGGTGATGGTCCCCTCGATTATGTGAATGCCACACTCGGCTTCCAAAACGGCGTTGTCGCCAGCCTCACCTCCAGCAAGATGAGTCATCGCAAGATTCGCAGCCTCAGTGCCCATTGCCGAGGAAGTCTTGTGGAGACTGACTTTCTCAATCACACCCTGCATATCCACCGGCGTGCTCATGAATGGTATTCAGCCGATCATGGTGAGCTTCTCTATCGCAATGATGGCTTTATTGAAGAAGTGAGCACCACATCGATTGAGCCCCTTTATGCAGAGCTGGAGCATTTTCTTCAGTGTGTTCGAGGTCGCGAGACCCCGGCCGTGGATGGAGAGCAGGCCTCCAGAGCCCTGAGGCTTGCGAATCTGATTGAGCAGGCGGTGGAGCATCCCGGCATGGGAGGGCCTCTTTCACAGCCGATCTGAACGTCTTGGGCCGTCTGAGCCTGGATCAGACCAGCCACCGCCTAAGCCAATGCCGCAGCCATCGCTTCGCTCCCAGGGGATTCAATCTGTGAGGTCTTGTTGCGGATTGCCTCTAGCGGATTGCCTCTAGTTGCTCCCTGAGGCGGCAAGGGACTCAAGCAAAGGTCTTCAGCCAGCTTTAAATCCGCCAACCCAGTTGCACAAATCATGGAGAGCATCAGCAGCGATCCGAGTAATCAACTCCGTCTCACCGTCTTGGGAGTGCCGGTTGATGCCTGCCTTGATGTTCTGGCCTCTGCCATCGCTTTGCATGGGCGTGGAGGGGGACAGATCGTCACTCTCAATGCCGAAATGACCATGGCGGCAAGGTCGGATCCGAACCTCGCCGCAGTCATCGAATCCGCTGAGCTTGTGATTCCCGATGGGGCGGGAGTGGTCTGGGCCCTGGCCCGTCAGGGGGTCAGGGTGGCTCGAAGTCCTGGGATTGAACTGGCCTGGAAGCTGTTATCTCATGCAGAGGCACAAGGTTGGACTGTGGCGCTGGTTGGGGGCGCCCCTGAGGTGATGCAGCAACTGCAGCAGCAGCTCCGTCGAGAACTGCCTGGATTGCGGCTGAAGTTGGCCATTGATGGCTATCAGCCTTCCCAGGCCTGGCCTGAGCTTGAGGCCCAGCTGCGAGCTTTGCGTCCTGACCTGGTTCTGGTAGCCCTTGGCATCCCCAGGCAGGAGCTCTGGTCGATGGCTATGAGCAAGGGATCTGCCGGACTATGGATGGGCGTTGGTGGCAGCTTTGATGTCTGGGCAGGCATCAAGAATCGAGCCCCTGCCTGGATGAGTCGCTTCCAAATTGAATGGTTGTATCGGCTGGTTCAGGAACCGAGCCGATGGCAGCGCATGCTTTCGCTTCCTGTTTTCGCCTGGCAGGTCCTAAGACGGGGCGAACGCAGGCTCAGATAGAGGTTGTTTCAGCGGAAACAAAGGCTCAACGGAAACCAACCGATGCTTGCCATACAAAGGCCAGCAGCAGGAAGAAGAGAGGAATCAGAGGCATGATGTCCACCAGTGGTGCGAACATCTGATAGGCCTCAGGAAGTTGGGCGATCAGATCGAGCGTCAAAGCCGCCATTCCTTGTTGGTTTTGCTATTCCTCGGACGCTACCACGTGTGGTGACCAGCTGATTGGGGATCCCAGGGAGCGAAATCCTCTGAAAAACAGTTGTCCTCAATCGCTGCCCCCATGGCGGTGGTGAATCGGATCAGCTGGGTGAGGTTGTGCAAGCTCAACAGACTGAGCCCGAGCAGCTCTTCGCTGCGGATCAGGTGGTGGAGATAGGCGCGGCTGTGGTGGCGACAGGCCGTGCAGGGGCAGCTTGCATCGAGGGGGGTGTGGTCATGTCGGAAGCGGGCGTTGCGCAGATTCCAGCGTTCTCCTCCGACAAGAGCCGTTCCATGACGTCCAAGGCGTGTCGGCAGAACACAGTCGAACAGATCGATGCCGTTGGCCACGGCCAGGGCCATCTCCGGGAGGGTGCCGATCCCCATCAGATACCGGGGACGGTCGGCGGGCAGCAGTGGGGTGACCTGGCGCACGATTCTGTGCATCTCCTCCACCGGCTCTCCAACACTGACGCCGCCGATGGCGATGCCGGGAAGATCAAAACTTGAGATGATCTCGGCACTCTCTTGGCGGAGTTGAGGGAAACAACCCCCTTGAACAATCCCAAACAGTGCCTGGTCGGAGCGCTGATGGGCAGCGATGCAACGTTCCAGCCAGGCATGGGTGCGCCTGGAGGCATCCGCCACATCGTTTTCGCTGGCTGGATAAGGAGGGCAATGGTCAAAGGCCATCACAACATCGGCGCCAAGGGCCATCTGAATCTCCATGGCCCGCTCAGGTGAAAACTCGATCTCACGGCCATCCCGTGGATTGCGGAAGGTCACTCCCCGCTCATCGATGCGATTGAGGTTCGCCAGGCTGAAGACCTGATAGCCACCGGAATCTGTGAGCATCGGCCCTTCCCAGCCCATGAAGCGATGCAGCCCACCAGCTTCGACAACAATGTCTTCCCCTGGTTGCAGGTGGAGGTGGTAGGTGTTCGAAAGCACCATCTGCGCCCCAGTCTCACGCAGTTGGCCGG
>DASCPR010000297.1:0-3312 GCA_036012625.1 Prochlorococcaceae cyanobacterium Fu_MAG_50 | reverse complement strand
CACAGCTCCAGACAATGGTCCTCCATCCGCCACAAGAGCCCGCCGGAGCCGATCGTTCATCAACAACCTCCACCCATGCTTGTCAGCATGGCCCCATGGCTGAAGATCCGGTGATCGTGATCGGGGCCGGCATCGCCGGTCTCACCGCAGCAGCCCTGCTCGCCAGGGAAGGAATTCCCGTCACCCTGCTGGAGGCCCATCATCAACCTGGAGGCTGTGCGGGAACGTTCCGACGTGGGAGCTATGTCTTCGATGTTGGTGCCACCCAGGTGGCGGGCCTGCAACCGGGGGGAAGCCATGAGCGACTTTTCCGCCATCTGCAGCTGCCGCCCCCCGCAGCTGAACTTCTCAATCCCGGTTGCGTGGTGGATCTGGCCGATGGATCGCAACCTATCCATCTGTGGCATGACCCCATCCACTGGCGGGAAGAGCGGCAAAGGCAATTCCCAGGCAGTGAATCCTTCTGGGAACTCTGTGGGGCGCTGCATCGCAGCAACTGGGCCTTTGCATCCCGGGACCCCGTGCTGCCGCCACGCAATCTCTGGGATCTGAACCAGCTGCTCAAGGCCATCGGGCCTAGGACCCTGGGCTCAGGCCTGCTGAGTGGCCTCAGCGTCGCTGATCTGCTGCGGCTGTGCCGCTGTGGAGATGACCCTCGTCTGCGCAGATTCCTGGATCTGCAGATCAAGCTTTATTCCCAGGAACCCCTGGAGCAAACCGCAGCCCTCTACGGCGCAACCGTGTTGCAGATGGCCCAGGCACCTCTCGGGCTCTGGCATCTCAACGGATCGATGCAGATCATCAGCGATCTGCTGGTGAAATCACTGCTCAGAGATGGCGGCCGTCTGCGGCTCCGCCAGCGTGCCGTCCACCTTCAGGGCAATCCTCAAGGCTCGCTCTGGCATGTCGATGTGCAGACAGCCGCCGGCACGACCGAGCACCTCTCTGCAGCAGATCTGATCTGCAGCCTGCCGCCCCAGTGCCTGCCGAGGCTGATCTCAGCAGCAGATGAACGCTCAGGGGCTTATCTCCGCCAGCTGAGCAAGCTGCCAAAACCCAATGGCGCGCTTGTCTTCTATGGAGCCACAGACCGTGCCGCACTGCCAAACCAGTGCCCTGTTCACCTCCAGTTCGATAGCGGCGAGGCAGGCTCCCTGTTCATCACGATCAGCTGTGAGGGAGACGGCCGCGCTCCTGCAGGCCAGGCCACCGTGATCGCCAGCATGTTCACGCCAACAGCTGACTGGTGCTCCCTGATCGAGCCCGCCTATCAGCAGAAAAAAGAGGCCGCTTTCGTGGCCATCCGTGCAGCCCTGCAGACGGCCCTGCGACTCCCCTCCTCTCATCAGTGGTGCCATCAAGAGCTGGCCACACCAAGAGGGTTCGCTGCCTGGACCGGTCGACCAGAGGGAATCGTTGGCGGCCTGGGACAGCACCCGCGACGCTTCGGTCCATTCGGGTTGGCCAGTCGAACACCCCTCCCTGGCCTCTGGCTCTGCGGTGATTCGATTCACCCTGGCGAAGGCACCGCAGGCGTGAGTGTTTCGGCCCTGATGGCATGCCGCCAGTTGATGGCTCGGCGTGGCCGTGATCTGCGCCTGGCCAGCTGAGCTCAGCCCGGAGGTTTTAGAAAGCTTGGACGCAACGCCTGAGTCCGTTCAAGCTCCGCTTGCAGCTGTGACCAATTGCCTGCCAGCACGGCTTCCTCCAGCTGCTCCAGACTCCAGCGATAGGCCGCCAAACCACGCAGAACAGCGGCGGTGTTCGTGGCCGCCATCGCCGTTCCCAGCAGAGGATTTCCACCACCAACCCTGGTGGTGTCAGCAAAGCCACTGGAGGCGAGTCCCATGGCCAAATCCCGCACAGCCGGATCCCGCTCCTCCCCCAGGACCCGCAGCAGGGCGGCACTGACGAGTACAGGCAGATGAGAGATCAGGGCCACGGCCTGATCGTGAATGGAAGCCTCGGCGGTGAACCAGTCGCTGCCCAGTGAAACCGCAAGCTGATGAACCGTCTCAAGGGCCTCGGGCTCCGTCTGAGTCTCTGGTGTTGCCACCCAAGGACGACCGGCGAAGAGACCCTGAAAGCCTGCATCAACCCCTGCTTCTGCCGTGCCGGCCATCGGATGACTGGCAACAAAGCGGGGATGCAGGTCTCTCCAAATCTCGAGGACAGGGGCCTTGACCGAACCGACATCCGTCACCACAGCGTTTCTTGGTAAGGCATCAACCAGGGCTGGATCCGGGTTGAGCAGCTGCTGTAGCGGCAGCGCCAGGAGGATCAGCTCACAGTTCGAAAGACTCTTCGGATCAAGGCTCACCTCATCAACAAGCCCTCTTGCCATGGCACGTTCTGCTGTCAGCGAACGGTGAACCAGGCCATTCACCCGCCAGCCGAGCTGCTGAAGATCGAGTCCAAGGGAGCCACCGATCAAGCCCAGGCCCACCACCCCCACACAACCCGAAGGCCTGATCTGCTGATCCATCACTGCCTTGATCTGCGCTTCAGCCCATGTTGATGGAACAACCAGCACGACACTTGAAACAGCGGCCTATCCCTAGGCTCTTTCCATGCTGGAAGCCAGGGCCCACCACCAACTCAAAAACCTGCTGCTGCAAGATTCATCGGCCTGGCCCAATCATCTGACTCTCAGCCGCCTGGTCGGCCGCAGCCTCAGACGCCGTGACCACACGCTGATCCAGCTGGATTCCAACAGCCACAACCTCTGGTGGCCTGGCCTGCTTGTCCCCCTTGCCCTGGAGCCCAAGGGGACCGCACTTGTGATTGCCAACGATCAACGCCAACGGTTGCTGCAGGTGGAACTTCCCCGCCTACAGGCAGCAGGGTTGAAGATTTCCTGCTGGGAAGGCGACCATCCACCCTCCGCTGCACAGGTCTGGTTACTGGATCCGCTCGAGCTGATCGATGCACACCAGCAGGGCCGTCTCCATACCAGGCAACTGATCGTTCCCGAAGCTGAGCAGTTGTCTGCTCGCCTGCGGGCAGCCATGGCCATCACGATCAAGCCGGAGGATTGGGAACGCTTGCGGCGCGCCCACCCCACTGCCAATGCCGCCGTTGTGGAACTGCACGAGCGACTCAGCCGCAGACTCTTTACCCAGGCCACCAGGGCTGATGCGCTGATCCGTCTTGATGGCAGCGAAATCGTGGCGTTGAAAGATCTCATGGCTGTTCTGGGAGAAGCACCTGCGCCATGGCCCGCCATGCTCAAGGCCAACTCCATGGACTGGGCCAGCTGGGCTGAACTTGATCACCGACTGCTTCAGTGGCACTGGCAGTTGCAACCTCTCA
>DASCPR010000296.1:0-19535 GCA_036012625.1 Prochlorococcaceae cyanobacterium Fu_MAG_50 | reverse complement strand
TCCAATTCGGTAATAGGGGTATCTTGTACGATAGCAGCCTTAAGATCATCAACCTTTTGATAGACCATATGATCTGCAGATAATTCATCTGAAATTTCATCAATTGATCGGCCATGAGCGATCAATTCAGCTCTTGTAGGCATATTAATTCCATAGACGTGTGGATAACGAACCGGTGGCGCAGCCGATGTAAAAGTCACCTTATTAGCCCCAGCAATTCTAGCCATTTGCACGATTTCCTTTGACGTTGTACCCCTGACAATTGAATCATCAACAATTAAAACATTTTTTCCTTTAAATTCAGATCCCATAGCATTAAGCTTTTGGCGAACGGATTTCTTGCGCTCCAATTGTCCAGGCATGATGAAAGTGCGTCCGATATAACGATTCTTAAAAAATCCTTCTCGATATTCAATACCAAGCTGCCTCGCCACCTGCATCGCTGCTGGCCGCGACGAATCAGGAATGGGCATCACAACATCAATATCACCACGGGGGGTGAATCTGGCAATTGTTTCGGCAAGGCGATCCCCCATCCGCAGGCGTGACTCATAAACAGAAATACCATTCATCACAGAGTCTGGTCTTGCCAAATAGACATATTCAAAGGCACAGGGAACAAGCCTGGAACTATTGCAGCACTGGCGGGAATACAATTCTCCGTTCGGCGTAATAAAAATTGCCTCTCCAGGATCCACATCACGAACGATCTCATAATCACCATTCTCAAGCACCAGGGATTCACTGGCGACAATCCACTCATCAACACCTTGATCAGACAAACGTTTTCCAAGCACAAGGGGTCGGATACCAAATGGATCCCTAAAGGCAAGCAAGCCGTGACCGGCAATAAGGGCAATGGATGCATAGGAGCCATCAACTCTTTGATGCAAAGAAACAACGGCATCAAAGACCTGATCAGGTGTTAAATCTCTACCCGTAAGATGCGCTTGAAGTTCAGTGGCAAGCACATTGAGCAACATTTCTGTATCGCTCGTTGAATTTGTATGTCTTCGATCAATTCGAAAAAGTTCTTCTTCCAACTCACGCGTATTGGTGAGATTGCCATTATGAACAAGCATAATTCCATAGGGAGCATTCACATAAAAAGGTTGAGCTTCTTCTTCGCGATCTGCAGCCCCCCTGGTTGCATAGCGCACATGTCCTAAACCGATGTTGCCGAGAAGATTGCGCATATCTCTGGTGCGGTAACCCTCCCGCACCTGCCCCTTGGCCTTATGCATATGGAAAAAACAGCCATCCATCGTGGCTATCCCCGTGGAATCCTGACCTCTGTGCTGCAACAACAGCAAACTGTCGTAGATCTGCTGATTAACCGGTTCAGTGGAGACCGTTCCGATAATGCCGCACATAGCTGGAAGGCTCCTCCAACGTCATCGATGCAAGCCTGCATTGTGCATGAGAGCGGGATTCAAAAGCTCTGATCAGGATCTGCAGACAATCGACGCGGAATCCCCTGCTCAAACGTGTCTGCAAGGCGTGCAACAGAGATCTGAATCAGATCAGCACCGTCCTGAGTCACCACAAATTCCTTGTCAGCTCTGACCATGCCGATGCAGCAGGCGGGAATCAAACCAAGTGACCCTCCACCACTGCGCTCAAGGGCAGCCTGAAAATCAAGCAGACGGGACGGGCTCACACTGACAAGAATCCGGGAGCCTCCTTCAGCAAAAAGAAGCCGATCCAGTCGACAGGAACCTGATGGCAGCGCAAGTTGAACACCCAGACCAGAGGCCACAGAAGACTCGGCAGCCGCCACCAGAACGCCGCCATCACTGATGTCATGGGCACTGGAGACAAGGCCCTGCTGAATCATTTGGCGCAGGCAGGCCTGGATCGCGCACTCCAGGTCCAGATCAGTGTGAGGAGGACGACCTGTCACCTGACCATGAATCACCTCGAGATAGGCACTGCCGCAAAGACTTACCCGCGGATCACAGCCATCTTCAGTCTCTAAACCAACCCCCAGAAGCCAGATCTGATCACCAGCATTCAGCCAGCCATGACCACACACTGAACTGAGATCATCCACCAGGCCCACCATGCCGACCACTGGGGTGGGTTGAATCGGTTGCAACGAACCATCCTCCCCCCGGGTCTCGTTATAGAGCGACACATTGCCACCAGTGACAGGGGTCTGCAGAACCTTGCAGGCATGGGCCAAACCCGTGCAAGCCATGGCCAACTGCCAGTAGCCCTTGGCTGTTTCCGGCGATGGAAAATTGAGGTTGTCTGTCACAGCGAGGGGAACAGCCCCAACACAACTGAGATTTCTGGCAGCCTCTGCCACGGCTGCGATCGCACCGCGTTCAGGATCGAGAAAGACCCAGCGATTCGGACAATCAACGGTGGCAGCGATCCCTCGTTGAACGGCCTGCAACGAACCATCACCCTGTTGAGGGCGCAATCGCACCACAGCGGCATCTGCACCACCGGCAGGCACCACGGTGTTCGCCAGGACCTGCTGATCGTATTGGCGATAGACCCAGCGTTTGCTGGCAATGGTGGGATCATCCAGAAGCCGAAGCAGATCTCCACCCCAGTCATGATCAGCAGCTGGCATGGGACAGGAACTTTCCTGCCAGTTCCAGCGCACCTGAATATCTGCAGGAGGTTGCTCCAGCAAGGTGTGATGGTTGATGGGGGTATCGTCCGCCAGAGCGGTAGAGGGCACCTCTGCCGCCACTTCTCCATGCTGAAGAACCCGAACCACGGATTCCTCAAGAACTCGACCCACAACCACGGCCTGCAGCCCCCAGCGTCGAAAACGCTCCATCAGAGGCTGCTCACGCCCTGCTTTCACCACAAACAACATCCGTTCCTGAGACTCAGAAAGCAGAAATTCATAGGCAGACATGCCTGTCTCGCGAGCTGGAACACGATCAAGATCCAGCTCAATGCCAACACCGCCCTTGGCAGACATCTCCGCACAACTACAGGTGAGACCTGCAGCTCCCATGTCCTGAGCAGCAACAACATCACCGCTCTTAAAAGCTTCGAGACAGGCTTCAATCAGCCCCTTCTCAAGAAAGGGATCACCAACCTGAACGGCAGGTCGATCATCAAGGGAAGCAGAACTCAGTTCAGCACTGGCAAAACTTGCACCTCCCATTCCATCCCTACCGGTTGTACTGCCCACATAAACAACCGGGTTGTTCACACCAGCTGCCCCTGATTTAACGATCTCCTCCGTTTCCATAAGACCAAGGGCCATGGCATTGACAAGAGGGTTTCCTGCATAGGAAGGATCAAAAGCCACCTCACCGCCAACGGTGGGAACACCAACGCAATTGCCGTAGTGGGCAATGCCTGCCACCACTCCTTCCATCAAACCAACATTGGCCGGGTCATCGAGAGGTCCGAAACGCAAAGCATTCAACAGAGCGATCGGTCTGGCACCCATGGTGAAAATGTCCCGCAAGATGCCCCCCACCCCTGTTGCAGCACCTTGAAAGGGTTCAACTGCAGAAGGGTGATTGTGACTTTCAATCTTGAAAGCAAGGCGTTGTCCCTCGCCGAGATCCACCACCCCGGCATTCTCACCAGGTCCAACAAGAATGTGAGGGCCTTGGGTGGGAAAACCCTGCAACAGAGGCCTTGAATTGCGATAGCAACAATGCTCAGACCACATCACACCAAACATGCCGAGCTCTGCCCGGTTGGGGCTACGCCCGAGGCGTCGGCAGATCTCCAGATAGTCATCACGCTTGAGACCTTCCTCAGCAAGCGCTTTAAGCACGTCGTCGTCAACAAGCTGAGGAGAGGGCTGGGGCACAGAGCCTGAAGCTTCTGCCACCAGTGTTACCGACGATGGTCAGACCCAGGGATCCTGATCAGCAGAAGCATCCCTTCCCCGCCGCTGCGACCATTGATCAGGAACGTCTTGATCCGTTGTCGTGGAGGTTTGCTGCCAATCATCATCCCAGTGCTCTGGAGAATCGTTGCCATCGCTGCCTGAACGATCCCGGGAGCGATCGCGGCTGGATCCAGGTAAGTCTTCCCAGGGAGGCTCTTCAAGCCACCCCTCCAGACGATCTGTGGCACGATCTCCCATTTGCTGAAATTGATCACGCCAATGACGGGTGCGTCGCAACAGATCCTGTCTGACACTGGAGCGAGCCAAAGGAAGGTCGTTGAGGCCTCTCAAAGCTGACGTGACGATTCCTGGCTGCTGATCGACAATTCGATCAGGAGTGAGCCGCCAACGACTGCTGCCAGGAAGCCTTGGATCACTTCGAGAGACCAGATAGTGAAGGATCTCTCCGCTGGAGGGGACAAAAACCAGATCAGCCACCTGAGCGAGTCGTTCCCCCTGCCAATCGAGCAGGTCAGCATCCAGAAGTGTTGGCAACCTCTCAAGGGTGACCTGATCAGCGACGCAAGCCTCACCTTTGACAAACACCTGCTGATCGGTGATTCCACGCCATTGATCAAGCCGCCAGACATCCCTTGACATGCGCAGGGAGGAAGGCCTGCTGACCCAACCGAGAAGGCGGTGGACAGGAGGATGCATCCAGGCCATCACGCCAGGGCCATGGTCGAGACCCTGATCGCAACGCACGTGATGACTTAACAGATCACTCAACAGGACCTGCTCGGGAAGGTTCAAGGCTCAGGAACGAATCTGAACAGGCATCACCAGATAAGTGAATCCTGGGGTTTCCCCATTTGGGGTGATGATGGCAGGCGTCGTTGGTGCATTGCAACTGAGCACGATTCGATCAGCATCCATGGCTTTTAGTCCATCAAGGACATAGCGAACATTAAAGGCAATCTGAATTGCTTCTCCATTCAAAGTTGCAGGCAATGACTCAGATCCACTGCCAACGTCCTGAGCATCTGCACTGATCTCAATCAACTCAGAAGCTGGATCTGCACTGATTTTAACGACATTATTATGTTGATCAGCCAGCACAGCGATGCGTTCAAGCGCAGAAATAAAACCACGTCGATCAAGCTCTAACGTGCGGCTGAATCCTTCGGGAATCAGCTGACGATAATTGGGATAAGTGCCTTCCAAAGTGCGACTGGTGACCATCTGATCAGCAGCAAGAAAAACCACCTGACCGCGATCACAGAACAGGCTCACCGGATCATCTCCTTTCCAGCCACTCATCAATCGCTCCACCTCCCGCAGGGACCTGGCCGGCAGCGTCACGGCAAAATCATCGTCGTCAGCAGGGGCTGACTCTTCTGCTGCAGGACTCTCCAGAAGAGCATCAGCCACATTCAGAACAGCCAGGCGATGCCCATCCGTGGCAGCAGCCTCAATGGCCTGGTGATCAAAGCGCAGGTGCACGCCGGTGAGCAGTTGTTTCGCCTCATCTGAACTGCTGGCGAAAAGAGTTCCTCTCAGAGCCTGAACAAGGCAATTTCCATTGACCTTGAGGGCGGTACCACTTTCAACAAGGGGCAGTTCAGGAAAGTCATCTGCAGACATGCCACGCATCTGGTAGCTGCCGCTCAGGCTTGTGAGTGCAACCTGTTCCCCTGACTCATCAGTGGCCAGGGTGATCGGACTATCGCTCGACAACCGCGAGACGATTTCACCGAGCAGTCGGGCAGGAAGGGTGATGGCACCACTGATCTCAACGGACGCCGGCACTGAGGTCTGAATTCCCAGGTTGAGATCAAAGCCCGTGAGGCTGAGACGCCCGGTTCCAGAATCAGCGGTGAGCAGCACATTCGCCAACACCGGATGGGTGGGACGAGAAGCCACCGCTCTGCTGACCAATTGCAGGGCGGAGTTGAGTTCAGCCTGAGAGCAGACCAGTTTCATCGTGGAAACGTACCAACCATCGGGAGGATCTGAAGCCCCACGGTTTCACAGGCAGGCAGGAAGTGCAATGGGCGTTGCTTGAGATCAATTCCGATCTTCTGCTTAATGGATTTATTTCTTTTAAATCAATTAAACCGTCGTAGTAGGGCCTGGGGAATGGGTGGAAAACCATGTGATTCCATCTTCAGGCCTGGGTTTTTGCCGATAGAAGCCTGGGGAGACCGCAGGCTGGTCTGGGGACAAAAAGGGCTTTTTGCACAACTCAACAGGCTGTGGGAAATGGAGGCTGGTTGCAGATCGGCTGTTCTCTGTTGTTTTCCCCAGATATTGGATCGTTGCTTAGCCCTTTTTCCGCGGTCAGTTTGGCGATTGTCTGCAAGTTTTTAAGGCCTTAAAGGCCCATCACTCGGGCCACTGTTTTGATATCCGGGTCAAGATCTGCATAAAAGGCAGCATCGTTGTTCTCGATCGCGCAATCCGGGTCTTTGAGGCCGTTGCCCGTGAGCACACAAACCACCGTTGCCGAGGTTGGAACCTCTTCAGCACGTTTGAGCAGACCTGCCACAGAGGCGGCGCTGGCGGGTTCACAGAAAATTCCTTCTTCGCCGCCCAGGATTTTGTAGGCGGCGATGATCTCCTCATCGGAGACAGCCATGAAGGCACCATTGCTTGCTGCTCTGGCTGCAATCGCTTTTTCTCTGTTGACTGGATTGCCGATGCGAATGGCTGTGGCGATGGTGTGAGGTTCCTGCACTGTTGTTCCCAGCACCAGAGGGGCTGAACCGCTCGCTTGAAATCCCATCATTCGTGGCAGTTCACGGCAGTGACCGGCCTGTTGATATTCCTGAAATCCCATCCAGTAAGCGGTGATGTTTCCTGCATTTCCCATCGGAATGCAAAGCCAGTCAGGGGCTTCTCCCAACGCATCAACGACTTCGAAGGCAGCGGTTTTCTGACCCTGCAACCTGTAGGGGTTGACGGAGTTAACCAGGGTCACCGGATAGGTTTCGGCAACGTCTTGAACAATGTCGAGAGCGCGATCGAAATTGCCTCGAATTGCCAGTACCTCAGCTCCATAGACAAGGGCCTGAGCAAGCTTTCCCTGGGCGACGTAACCATCTGGAATCAGAACAAAAGCTCTCATCCCTCCTCGGCGTGCATAGGCGGCAGCAGAGGCGGAGGTGTTGCCTGTACTTGCACAGATCACCGCTTTGCAGCCTTCTTCCTTGGCCTTGCTGATGGCCATGGTCATGCCTCGATCCTTGAAAGATCCCGTGGGATTGAGTCCGTCGTATTTGACAAAGACTTTCACCCCGCGACCGATCCGTTCTGCGATTGAGTTCACAGGGATCAGCGGTGTCGCCCCTTCTCGCAGGGTGATCACAGGTGTGGATGCATCGACCGGCAGCCAGGACCGATAGGCCTCGATCAGTCCCGGCCAGTCCTGCATTACGGGTGTCGCGATCGGTTGATGAGGGATTTTCTCGAACAGAGTCACCGGCAAGGCTCAGTGGTGATCTGGAATCTAGGTGTTAGGGCTTGGCGTCCTTCAGTCCATCAAGAGGCGAATCCGAGAAAAACTGAACCAGACCGGCAATGGATTCGGCTTTTTCAATCACGTTGAACAGAGCAGGCAGGCTCACTTCCATCACTTCAGCGGGATAGGCCTCGAGAAATTGAACGGCATTTAATCCACCGTCTCCAAGCTGGAGTCCATTGATCACACCAGCTCGCAGGGCAGGCACGCTCACTCTGGGATCAGACACTTTCAGGGGATAGATGATCTTCGCAATCCTGAGGATGATCACCTCACCGATTCTGGTGTTCATCAGACGACTTGTCAGAACCAGAGGAAGATCAAGTTTCTGATTCAGAAGTTTGGCGACATCCTTCGGATTTTGTTTGCCGAATCTTAAAACGTCTATCAATAAACCTCTGGGTTGACCAGTTTCCGCCAGGTAAGCAATATCAGAGACTGAAATGGAACGCCGATAGGCTCCGCTGACGAAGGCGACATCTTTAGCGGCATGGGCTGTTGGCAGCAATGCACTCAGGCCGATTCCGATTGTGCTGGTCCATGCGAGCAGCTGGCGTCTGCGTTGACCGGAGCGAAGATTCATCGATTGATTCCCTGAGCTCAAAATCTAGGAGGGAACGCCTGCCGCGACCTTCACCAAGCGGACAACTCCTCGTTCGGCCAGTCCTTTCGCCACATTCAGTCCCATCCTGCGGGCATCAGGTTCGCGGATCAGCCGAGGCAGACGACTGAGGACAAGTTCAGGAGTGAATCCGGGTAGCGTATTAAGTACTTCTATCAGCTGGCGAATCGGTTCAAGATCAAGCCATAAAAGACTTTCATCAGTTTGATTTAACTGCGATGCCTTTGAGAATAATCGAGGTTGAATTGATTGTGGCAGGCTCTGACTCAGACGCTTAAAGGTTCTCCATCCGAATGCATCCAGTCGACTCACCAGGGCTTCGACCAGTTGATCCCGTAACAGCCCACCATTAGCAGAGAATAGAAAGTCGAGGACTTGATCGAGGAGAGTATCGAGATCGAGTTCAGCTTGAGTCGCAGCACTGGCCACCAGGTTTTCGAGACGGGCCCAGCGAAAAATATCGCCATCAAACAACATTTCCTTAAGACTTTGACGCAAATGCGGATCAGGATCTTCCATTAATCGACGCGCGAAATAGGGATAGGCAGCTCCGAGAATTTTGAATTCAGGATCCACACTGAGTGCAATTCCTTCCAGGGTGACAAGTGAGCGAATGATTAAGGCATAGTATGCAGGGACTTTGAAGGGGAATTTGTACATGACCCCAGACATATCGTCAGTGACACTTTTGAAATCCATGCGACTGACACCTTGCTCAAGAGCTTGGCTGAAAACAGTTTCAAAGGCTGGCACAATCGGTTCAAGATTCACATCTTCGGCAAGGAATCCCAGGGTGACGAAGTCATTGGAGAGTTTGTTGAAATTGCGATTGACCAGATGAACAACGGCTTGGATAAGGCCTGTACGGGACTCTCTGCTGACTTCACTCATCATGCCGAAATCCAGGTAACAGAGGCGTCCATCTGCTAGTGCAAGAAGATTGCCTGGGTGGGGATCGGCATGAAAGAATCCATGTTCAAGTAGTTGTTGAAGGCTGCAATTAACCCCCACTTCAATCATTTCATCTGGATCGATTCCAAGTTTACGCACAGCATTGAGATTGGTTAGCTTGACACCATCAATCCATTCCATTGTCAGCACACGACGACTGGTGGCCTCGTGAAAGATTCGTGGAACGGCAATTCGAGGGTTCCCGAGATGAAGCTTTCGAAATTTTTCTGCATTCTCTGCTTCATTTATATAGTCCATTTCTTCGAATACCCGTTTTCCGAGTTCATCAATCAGCGCAACAAGGTCACTGCGAATTAGTCGTACATTCCTGTTCAGCCAAGCAGCGATGTTGCGCACCATGTACAGATCAAGGGTGATCTGTTCCCTCAAGCCTGGTCGTTGCACCTTCACAGCAACTTGTTGGCCGTTTTTGAGCTTTCCTTTGTGGACCTGTCCCAGAGATGCAGCAGAGATCGGTTCCAGGTCCAGTTGTTCAAAAACCTGATCGATCGGTTCGCTCAGGTCTTCTTCGATGCAGGCCATGGCCAGGCCGCTGTCGAATCCAGGTAGCTGATCCTGAAGTTGGGCTAATTCCTCAAGCAGCACTGGCGGAACCAGGTCGGGTCGGGTGGAGAGAGCTTGCCCCGCCTTGATGAAGGCGGGGCCAAGATCCACCAGCAGTTCAGAGAATTCTTTTGCTCTTCCCCTGGCTCGCTCAGGGTTTTTCAGGCGGCCGAGAAGTTTGTCGGCAGCGATACCGATCAGCAGCAGTCCGATTGGAATCAGGGTTTGCCAAAGCCGTCGCAGAAGCCGTTGGGGATGTCCTGCATAAATGCGAGTGATCGCGGCTGGGTCGTATTCGAGCAGGCCTGCTGCTTCGATGAAATCACCAAGTTCTTCAACCATCTCTGTTCGGCCTGGATCTGACCCCTTCTAAACGACCTGAGCAGCCGCTACGGTCTGCTCGACCAGCGGGAGTATCTGTGCTGTCCGGTCTGCGACTTCAGAATATTGCTCTGATCGACAGCCTGGAGCTGGAGTTTGATCATGGTTTCACTGTCCTGACCGGAGAAACCGGCGCAGGTAAGTCCATTCTTCTCGATGCTCTTGATGCTTTGTTGGGAGGTTTACCTGGTAGTGCTGGAACAAAATTGCTGCGTACAGGTGTTGATCGGGCGCAGATCGAAGCCGTTTTCAAGATCAATGCCTGCATTCATGAATGGCTTTGTGAGCAGTCCTTTGATCTTGAAGAGTCTGAGCTGGTGATCAGCCGCGAGTGGCGTCGACAGGATGATCGCTTCACCAGTCGCACCCGGGTGGCGGGGGTGGTTGTGAACAGGCAACAGATTCTGGCGTTGCGCCCTTTGTTGATTGATCTCACCGTTCAGGGACAGACCCAGCAACTTGGCAGACCTGGCCAGCAAAGACGCTGGCTGGATCAGCTCGGTGGTTCGGCAGCAGCAGCAGCCCTTGATCAGGTTCGCCAGGCCTGGAGGCATTGGCAGCAGGCTTCAGAGGCTCTTGCTGAGGCCAGGGCAACAGCTGATCGTGATCAGCAGCAGCGTCAGCAGGATGAAGCTTTGTTGGCGGAGCTTGAGCAGGTTCGCCTGGAGGACCCCCACGAAGATCGGTTGCTGGAGATCGAACAGGATCGTTTAGTGCATGGGGTGAGGTTGCAGGAGGGACTTTCGCTGCTGCTTGGACGCTTGCAGGAGGGTGAGGATCAGGCCCCTTCGGTGCTGGATCATCTTGGGGCTTGCAATCAGGAGTTGCAGGCGTTGGTTCAGCTGGATCCTTCGCTGCAGTCTCAACGTCATCAAGGCCTTGATCTTGAGGCTGCTCTTCAGGACATGGTTCGCCAGCTGGAGAGTTATGGAGCTTGCCTTGAAAGTGATCCCGAGCAGTTGGCTCAACTTCAGGATCGATTGGCGATGCTCAAACGTCTGCAACGACGCCATGAAGCTGATCTGAGCCAATTGCTCGATCGAATCGAAGCCCTTAGGGAGCGTCTTGCGCCTGGCTCACAAGAGAGTCTTCTTGATCAGCTGCAGAAGCAAGAGCAACAGGCTCGCCAGCGACGGGATCGCAACAATCAACTGCTCAGTACCTTGAGGCAGAAAACCGCGGCTCAGCTTGAAGAGTCTTTGACAGAGCAATTGCGTCCGATGGGATTGCTGGACGTGCGTTTTGAGGTGAAACTCACCAGCTCTGTTGCTGACGAAAAGGGCGCTGATGCTGTCAGCTTTCTTTTCTCCGCCAATCCTGGTCAACCGATGGCGCCTCTGGCTGAGGTCGCTTCTGGTGGGGAGATGTCGCGCTTTCTTCTGGCCTTGAAAACGGCATTGGCAGAGGTGGATGGTTCCAGCACGCTTTTGTTTGATGAGATCGATGCCGGTGTGAGTGGTCGTGTCAGTGGTGCGATGGCAGGGTTGCTGAAGGCGATGGCTGCCCATCGGCAGGTGTTTTGTGTGACCCATCAGCCCCTTGTGGCTGCTGTTGCAGATCATCATTTCCGTGTCAGCAAGAGTGTTGAGCAGGGGATGACCCATTCGCGGGTGTCCCATCTGCGGGACACTCAGGCCCGTCAGCAGGAGCTTGCTGAACTGGCTGGTGGTGAGATCGGTGAGGCAAGAGCCTATGCAGCCAGCCTGCTGGTCCAGCATGTGGCCTGAATCAGCCACCACCTCCTTAGACTTTTCAGCTTCCGAGTGATCTGTTATGGGCCGAGGCGCTAAGGCGGTGCATCAGCACTCGGGCGAACCGGTCAATCTCAGTGGCGGATCTCTTGATGATGTGATTCGTGTCAGGGGGGCTCGTCAACACAACCTCAAGAACATTGATCTGACGCTGCCACGCAACAAGATGGTGGTTTTCACAGGGGTCAGTGGCAGTGGCAAGAGCTCACTGGCTTTCGACACCATCTTTGCCGAGGGGCAGAGACGTTACGTGGAAAGTCTGTCGGCCTATGCCCGTCAGTTTCTTGGCCAGGTGGATAAACCAGACGTGGATGCCATTGAGGGCTTGTCTCCGGCTATTTCCATTGATCAGAAATCCACCAGTCACAACCCCAGATCCACCGTTGGCACAGTCACGGAAATTCAGGATTATCTGAGGCTTCTTTTCGGTCGTGCCGGTGAGCCCCATTGTCCGAAGTGCGAACGCTCGATCAGACCCCAGACCATTGATGAAATGGTTGATCAGATTCTTACCCTGCCGGAGGGCACCCGCTATCAGTTGCTGGCCCCAGTGGTGAGGGGAAAGAAGGGAACCCATTCCAAGTTGCTCGCCGGCCTTGCCGCTGAGGGATTTGCAAGGGTTCGCATCAATGCTGAGGTGCGTGAGCTTGCAGACAACATTGAGCTGGACAAAAATCAATCCCACAGCATTGAGGTGGTGGTTGATCGTCTTGTTGCTCGTGATGGCATACAGGAGCGACTTACAGATTCTCTGCGTACAGCATTGAAGCGTGGCGATGGACTTGCTCTTGTTGAAGTCGTGCCTAAGTCAGGTGAACAGCTATCAGAAGGCGTTGAAAGGGAAAGGCTCTATTCGGAAAACTTCGCCTGTCCTGTTCATGGAGCTGTGATGGAGGAACTCTCGCCAAGATTGTTTTCCTTTAATAGTCCTTATGGAGCCTGTGCTGATTGCCATGGGATTGGTCATCTGCGTAAATTCACAATTGATCGTGTAATTCCAGATCCTTCTTTACCTGTTTATTCTGCTGTTGCGCCTTGGAGCGATAAGGATAATAGCTACTATTTTTCGCTTCTATTTTCTGTTGGTGAAGCCTTTGGGTTTGAGATCAAAACTCCCTGGAAAGATCTCACTAATGAGCAACGTGAAATCCTGCTGAATGGCAGTGAAGAGCCGATTTTAATTCAGGCTGATAGTCGTTATCGAAAGAGTACGGGTTATACACGTCCTTTTGAAGGTATTCTGCCGATTCTTGAGCGTCAGCTCCGTGATGCAAATGGGGAATCTATTCGCCAGAAACTTGAGAAATATCTTGAAATGGTGCCCTGTGGAACATGCTCTGGGCAGCGCTTACGCCCTGAAGCTCTTGCGGTGAAGGTTGGGCCTTACATTATTACTGAACTCACTTCAGTCAGTGTTGGTAAGAGTTTGCAACGTATTGAGAAATTGATGGGAGTGGGTAGTGCTGATGGTGCTGACCCTTTGCTCAGCGATCGTCAGATTCAGATTGGTGATCTGGTGCTCCGTGAAATACGCATGCGTTTGCGTTTTCTGCTGGATGTTGGCCTTGACTATCTCAGTCTTGATCGCCCTGCGATGACTTTATCGGGAGGAGAAGCGCAGCGGATTCGTCTGGCAACGCAGATTGGTGCAGGTCTTACGGGGGTGCTTTATGTTCTTGATGAACCCAGCATTGGTCTTCATCAGCGCGATAATGATCGCTTGCTGGCCACCCTTGAGAGACTCAGAGATCTTGGCAACACGCTTGTGGTGGTTGAGCACGATGAAGACACCATTCGCGCTGCTGATCATCTGGTAGATATTGGTCCCGGTGCAGGTGTCCATGGTGGCAACATTGTTGCCGAGGGATCTCTTGCTGACCTGCTTGAAGCAGAACAATCAATCACCGGTGATTATTTAAGTGGTCGTCGCTCGATTCCCACTCCTTCGCAACGCCGTGAGGGAGGAAGTCGAATCATTCGACTCATCGATTGTCAACGCAATAATCTTAAGAATCTAACGGTTGAATTTCCTCTTGGTCGCCTGGTGGCCGTCACAGGTGTAAGTGGTAGTGGCAAGAGTACGTTGGTCAATGAACTTCTACACCCAGCACTGGAGCACAGCCTTGGGCATAAAGTTCCTTTTCCCAAGGGTCTTGGGGAACTCCGGGGTATTAATTCGATCGATAAGGTTATTGTTATTGATCAGTCACCTATAGGCAGGACACCGCGCTCAAACCCTGCCACCTATACCGGAGCCTTTGATCCGATCCGTCAGGTGTTTGCTGCAGCCGTTGAGGCCAAGGCTCGCGGATATCAGGTTGGGCAGTTCAGTTTCAATGTCAAGGGAGGGCGCTGTGAGGCTTGTCGGGGCCAAGGTGTGAATGTTATTGAAATGAATTTTTTGCCGGATGTCTATGTTCAATGTGATGTCTGCAAGGGAGCACGTTTTAATCGTGAGACTCTTCAAGTTACATATAAAGGTCACACCATTGCCGATGTTCTTCAAATGACTGTTGAGCAGGCAGCAGATGTGTTTGCGGCCATACCCCAGGCCGCTGATCGTCTGAGGACTCTCGTTGATGTTGGACTTGGCTATATCAAACTTGGCCAGCCGGCTCCAACACTTTCAGGTGGAGAAGCTCAAAGAGTGAAGTTGGCGACGGAGTTGTCCCGCAGGGCTACTGGTAAAACTCTTTATCTCATTGATGAGCCAACAACAGGTTTGAGCTTTTATGATGTGCATAAGCTCATGGATGTGATGCTTCGTCTTGTTGAAAAGGGAAATTCAATCATCGTGATCGAGCATAATCTTGATGTGATTCGTTGCTCTGATTGGATTATTGACTTAGGCCCAGAAGGCGGTGATGCTGGTGGAGAGATTATGGCGACAGGTACCCCAGAAGAGGTGGCTAAACACAAGACCAGTCATACTGGCAAGTACCTCAGTAAAGTTCTTAAACGACATCCACCAGAGCAGAACTCTACTGCAGCATGACTGATTGATTCCTGGATAGTTTTTGTTTTGATTCTTTGTTTCTATGATTTGTGTTAGCTTAGGAGTAGGCTTTTTAATGGTGAATGTATCAACCGACGTTTGCCAGGGCTGCAACTGATTATGAAAGTTATGCTTTGCCTCAATTTAAGGCTGCTCGTCGTTTGGTAGAACGCGCATTAGCAAAGATTAAACCTGATTCTATTCGTAGTCTTGTTGATATTGGATGTGGAACAGCATTCGCCAGTCAAGCCCTGCTACAGAGCTTTGCTGATCAAGGAACTCCATATCCTGCAGAGTGCCTATTGCTTGATCGAGAGTCGACAATGCTTGAGGTTGCATTGCAGAATTTGCGCGTATTTCCGCAGCTTCACCCACAAGGTGTTTTGGTGGATGCGTTTGATCAGCGATGGGCGGCTTCTAACAGAAGAACTGATCAATCCTTGGGAAGTAGACTTGTGCTGAGTAGTTATGTTCTTCAGTGGAGCCTTGATCCATTGGAGGCCCTGATTGCTATATGGATTAATCTTTTAGCTAAAAATGATGTTTTGGCGATTAACTTCCCTGATGCCAGGAGTTTTCATTGGCTACGTAGGTCCCTTGTAGCCGTTGGCTTGGATGATAGAACTCTCAAGCTTTTTAATTCCGATGTAATTCTTGGAGAGTCTGCCCTTGATCAGTTGTCTCAATATTATGAAATTATTTCCTGGGGACATGATGATGACTCAATTTCGATAAAACAGCCCTTGGATTACTTAAGGCACTTTTCGAGAATTGGCTCTACCACTGCTTCCCAGCGTTATAGCCCTAGAGAAGTTCGAATGATTCTCAAAGGGCTTTGCCTGTTGGCGGAGGATGGCTATCCTTGCAAACTTGATTATTATTCCTCCTGGCTTCTTCTCAAGCGTCGGTAATTGATGTTTTAATGCAGTGATTGATGATTCACTTGTTGTTCGTTGGCTTTTTGCATTCTTTAATTTTATTTGTTGAAGATCTTGCTGCTTATGATTTCACTGGCTTCATAGACAGATCCTGTTTCTAATAGCAGTTTATGATTTGGATCAAAGAGACCATCGGGCTTTGCTTGGTGCATCACTGTTTACGAATGCTCTGCTCAACTTCACATGCGTAACATGTTTCGATCTTTGTTTGCAGCAGCGCTTATTTGTGCATCGATTGAAAGTCTACCCAGACCAGCTTCAGCTCTTGAGCGTTTGGTTTTTCAGATGCCTCTTCTGGAAACCCAATTTACGTTTGAGCTGGGGATGGAGCAGACCACCGCTGATCTGCTGAGTGTCAATCCTGATCTCGCCGAACTTGATCGTGCCATGAATGGCTCTGTCAAGGCACTCTTGGACAAGATTTTCCATGCCCCATTGCCGCTTGAGGCCACGGCACTGCTTGAGGGTGGGGCAGGTCAACCGCTCTTGGAGCAGGCGCTGAGGGCAATGACCTTTGTGATTGAAGTCAAGGGTTTGCCAGATCAATCCAGTGGCAGCGTGCTTGCTGAGGCATTAATTCGTGCCAATCAGCGGGGTAAGGCCAATCTTCTCGGCTTGCTGCGTGAGATCCCTGCAGAGGAGGCTGTCGTCGACCTTTCCAGGTTGAATCATTACGCCAAGCGCTTGCAGAACAATCTGAAGGAAGCGGCTGTTCTTGCTGATGCCATGACCCCGGCAACAGTTTCACCGGCCCTTCGCGCTCCTCTGAGGCGCAATTGGCAAAGGGTGCAGCAGACCCTGAGTGTGGACCATCGCCCAGAGCCTTTGCCTGTGCTGATGCTGATTCCTGAGCAGAGGTCCAACAGACGCCTGGTGGTGATTTCCCATGGGCTTTGGGATGAGGCTCAGTCATTTGAAGGCTGGGCAGAGATGCTGGCGGCCCATGGTTACACCGTGCTGCTTCCTGATCATCCGGGTAGTGATCGAGGCCAGCAGCAGGCGATGTTGGCGGGAGAGCTTCCCCCACCGGGACCCGATGAACTGCGGCTGCGCCCTCTCGATATCACGGCTTTGCTTGATGCCGTTGCCTCCGGTCAGATTCTTGAGGGAGCGTCTCTAAATCTCCGTGAGGTGGGAGTTGTTGGTCATTCCTGGGGAGCCACAACCGCCTTGCAGTTGATCGGTCTTCAGACCACTGATCAAAAGCTGTTGAAACGCTGTGAAAAGCGAGATGATCTCGAGCGAAACCTCAGTTGGGTGTTGCAGTGCAGCTGGCTCAGCCATATTGATCAGGCGTCCCTGTCTGACCCACGTGTGCAGGCTGTTGTGGCCGTGAGTCCACCCTTGCGCCTTCTTTTCGATCCTGCGCGTCAGGGTCTGCTTACGGGAAAGGTTCTGTTGATCACTGGCACCCGGGACTGGGTCGTGCCGCCTGGGCCAGAAGCGCTGACACCGATGCGGAACTCAGGTGTAGTGCAGGGCGGTCATCGGCTCGTTCTGGTTCAGGGGGGAGATCACTTCAATCTGAGGGCTCCATCCGATCCCTCAACTCCAGCGATTCTTGCCCCTTTGATTCTGGGCTGGCTCAATGAGCAGCTTGCTGTGCCTGGTGCCGTCACCTTCACGGAAGGAACCTGGGGTGATCAAAACTATCCACTGGTTGATGTGAGCGACAGCCTTTGAAGCGGTGGCTGAAGCGGCCATTGCAGCAGTTTCTGCAGCAGATTGCCGAGGACTTCTGGTGCTGGGTTCAGGCGGTGCGTATCCCTTAGAACAACCTTTTGTCAAGAAAGTCAAGGTTTCGTATCGCTTTTGTTGACAGAGCCATGCTTGCCGTCTTCCCGGAAAGAACGCAGTGAAGCCAGTCGAAGTGGATGATCGTTAGGTCCAAATGAGCTTGGCTCTGGAAACTCCTCATCTTTTCTTCAGCTTTTAATAGTGAAAAATCTACTAATTAAGTCAGCAAGCCCAAGCAATGGGCTGATGGCTTCTTCGGAGGGTTCAGATGGGATTGCGAATTCTGCACCTGCATTTGCATGGATTGATCCGTTCCCATGATCTTGAACTCGGTCGGGATGCGGATAACGGAGGGCAGACCCTCTACGTGCTTGAACTGGTCAAAAGCCTGGCTGCACGACCCGAGGTCGATGAGGTTCAGGTGGCGACCCGGATGGTTCACGATCGCCGCGTTTCCAGTGATTATTCAGTTGCTGAAGAATCGATCGCGCCAGGTGCTTCGATTCTGAGATTCCCTTTCGGTCCCAGGCGATATCTACGCAAGGAACAACTCTGGCCCTTTCTTGACGATCTGGCCGATCAACTTGTCACCGAGTTGCAGCAGCAGCAAAAAAGTTTTGACTGGATTCATGCTCACTACGCCGATGCCGGCTACGTCGGTGCTCTGATCAGTCGACGTCTTGGAATACCGCTTGTGTTCACGGGGCACTCTCTTGGACGGGAAAAGCAGAGGCGACTTCTGGCTACAGGTGCCAATCGAGAACAGATTGAGCAGACCTATGCCCTGAGTCGGCGTATTGATGCCGAGGAACTGGCGCTTGCTCACAGTTCCCTTGTGATCACCAGCACAAAACAGGAGGCGGATCATCAATATTCCCGCTACGGCAGCTTTGTCGCCGAGAAGGCCGAGGTTGTGCCTCCGGGTGTTGATTCCACACGTTTCCATCCACTGCAATCAGCAGAGGAATCTGATCAGGTTGATGCACTGCTTCAACCTTTCCTCAGAGATCTGCATCGGCCCCCACTGCTGGCTATTTCCAGAGCCGATCGTCGCAAGAACGTTCCAGCTCTGATCGAGGCCTTCGGGCGATCACCGGTTTTGCGACAGCGCCATAATCTTGTGCTTGTGCTTGGTTGCAGGGAGGATTCACGCCAGCTCGAGAAGCAACAGCGCGAGGTTTTCCAGCAGGTCTTTGACCTGATTGATCGTTTCGATCTCTATGGCCAGGTTGCCTATCCCAAACAGCATCGGCGAGATCAGATTCCAGCCATCTATCGCTGGGCAGCAAATCATCAGGGCCTTTTTGTTAACCCGGCGCTGACAGAACCCTTCGGTTTGACCCTGCTTGAGTCGGCGGCCTCAGGCTTGCCGGTTGTGGCAACGGATGATGGAGGTCCCAGGGATATTCTTGCCCGCTGCGAAAACGGATTGCTGACAGATGTCACAGATCTGGAGGCTTTGCAGGATGTTCTCGAAGGGGCCGGTTCCAGTCCCGAGCAATGGCGCCGCTGGAGTGACAACGGTATTGAAGCGATCAGCAGACATTTCAGCTGGGATGCTCACGTTTGCCGTTATCTGGCCCTGATGCAATCACGCATGAAGCTGCAGGAGCCAAGGCAGTGGCTGAAGGAGTCTGATCGTTTGGAGCATCCGGAGCCAGATCGGCTGCTTTTGCTTGACCTTGACAGCAATCTTGAACAGCCCGAGGGTGAAGCTCTGGCCGATCTTCGCTCACGCTTATCAAGGACTGGCGTTGGTCATTCCCATGCCCTGGGGATTATTACCGGTCGCTCTGTCAAGGCGGCTCGTCAACGCTACGCCGAGCTGCATTTCCCCGATCCCCAGGTGTGGATCAGCAGGGCCGGAAGTGAAATTTATTATGGCAATCACGATAAATCAGATCAGATCTGGGAATCGTGCATTGGCATGGACTGGCAGCGCCCTCAGGTTGAAGCTGCACTTGAGGATCTGCTCAGGGAGCATCTGACACTTCAGGATCAGGCTCATCAGGGTCATTACAAGATCAGTTATCTGCTTCGCCAACCCGGTGAAGCAATTCTGCCCTTGGTGCGCCAACGTCTCCGCCATCGTGGCCAGGCTGCCAGGCCTCATCTGCGCTGTCATTGGTTCCTCGATGTCTTGCCCTTGCGAGCGTCTCGCAGTGAAGCGATTCGCCATCTTGCCTTGCGCTGGAGCCTGCCTCTTGAAAAGGTGGTGGTGGTGGCCAGTCAGCAGGGGGATGCTGAATTGATGCGGGG
>DASCPR010000295.1:0-8619 GCA_036012625.1 Prochlorococcaceae cyanobacterium Fu_MAG_50 | reverse complement strand
TTGCTGAGAAGTCTTTGCTGAGAAGTCTTTACTCAGAAGTCTTTAATCAGAAGTCTTTGCTGCACAGTTGTTACTGATTAAGTGCCTGCTGAAAACTCTGTCCATCAATGAAAAGTTAGCAGCGAAACTAACGCTGGTCAAAGCAGGGAAAGGGGTGACGTCAGGCGTGTCAACAAAAAAAACCCCAGTCCTGAAACTGGGGGCGTGTCGCTTCTCATTCACTATGCACGATCCTTGAACAAGAAGGGTGACGGGAGTCTCAGATGCAGGTGCCTTTTGGCACTTGGCATTGCTCATCAATTGCAAAGCTGTGGACAAGATACTTTTGCTAAGTAAGAAAATTATGAACACGTTTTTCAATCAAAGAGATCTCTGCTTTTCTCAAGTAGTATGGAAGGGCTTCAACAGATTTCATAGAAAAATGACTAATCAAGCAAACGTTCGACCGATCCCAGGGCTGGTCAGGAAGACGGCAGGCATCTTCATGCTCGGAATGATCGTAGTTTGTGGTGGTTATGCGATTCTATCCAACATGGCCTCTCAGGTCGGTTAAAGCCTGAGGGAAGGGAATACATTATCAGGCATTAAATGCACGCTATTATGTGCATGAGAAACGATTACTTGTGTAGGATGATTTGATGCTTATTCGCCTCCTTCCTAGTATTTGAATACAAATACATGGTTCCATGGCAAAAGCAGCTCAACCAATGAACACAACACAGGAAACCCCATCGACAGAACCAGTAACAGAGCTAAGTGAAGTAGCCACAGCCTTTAGATCCGCCTTCGGGCCAGGCTTTCTTGCCTTGTTCTGGGGTGGGATTGGGATATGGGCAACAGGAATTATAACGATGATGAAAATGTCCAGCTTGTGAAATTATCCTAACTATTGAATACTACTGATTCAAATACGTCCACTGATCCAGCAACTGATTCCCGCTTATCAACAGCTATTGACCAAGCCATGAGATCTGATGAAGCTTAGATGAGCGGAGATACTAAAGCTCTCTGAGCGCAAGAGATCTCCAACCCTTATCCCTCTCGGGCGATCATTGGCCATATCGATCGTCGAAACAGAATAACAAAGCGATATAGTGCTGAATCGTCACACTTGCTCAAAGCTGCTGATTAGAGTTGTCATGAAACTCCTGAAAGCCTGAGCTTGATTGATGATTCTTGTGTGCCAACTAATTGCCTGGAATGATTTGGCTTGGCTGCAGCTGTAAGCAGGGCATGTCCTGAGTATATTACTTACAGCATTAAGTCGAAATATCAACAGAAGTTTAGAAACATAGACGCAACACAGAAGAGAAAATCTTCAGACTGATCTACAGTCAAAAAGTTTATAGAGGAACAATAGTATCAAGGATTGCTGGAAGGAAAGCAGAGGAAACCAGCATAAAAGACATCACAAAAAGGCTTAAAGTTACAACTGAATAGACTGTTTTGCTGTCAGCAGAATTATAGTTAGCAACCGGTTGCCAATTCGCCCAGACAAAGGTTTTCCGTGTAACCATCTGGGTTGAAGGAGCTGCAGCCAACTCAGTTGAGTTCTGGGTTGATTTCCAAGAAAATTGTTGAGCACCCTCACCAGAATAGATCTTTGCACGTATAGCAAAAAGTAGGATTGCTATCCAGAAAATCAAGGAAACACCAAATAGGGCGTTCAGGAAGCTCAAGCTCATAGTCATGGATCTGTCAACGAGGAACAACGGTGTCAGAAATGGTCTGAAGTGGCAGGCCCTTGATCATCGAACTGGTTCCACTGCAGAAGAAGGAGTGTTGAAGATGGAACAATTGTTCTACGAAAAAGGACTGAATGGGGCAAAACAGAGTTGAAGTTGGGTTTTTGTCTGATTCAGGGAGTGGGCTGGTGCAATTTCAGACATCAAGGGTCACCAATTTGATCGTATTCAGGTTCTCGCCGTCACAGCCCTCAAGAGTCACTCAAGTCAGTTATATCGATCACATCGGCTGAGATCGCTGATCACTCTCAGCCTCAAACAACCTGGGAAAAGCCAGGGGAACCACCGGATAAAGCCAGCGCTTGAGCGAGGCGCCTGCAAACGTCTGCCCAGGCAGGTTGCCGCCAGGTTCAAACAGCCCGGGGTGCCCCCTCGCCACCCCGGGCTGTTCCCTTGCAAGAGCTGAGTCAGTTTGTAAGCATCTTGAAGCCGAGCAACGGCCACCGATGCAAAACCCTACTGATGTCAGCCAGGCGCCAGTAGCGTCCCCCAGTCAGGCAACCAGGCTGCAAGCCTGGAGGGCCCTCCCCAACACCGAACGATGAAGACAAACATTCAAGGGTCTGCTTTTTTAGCTCCGATTAAGCTCAGCATTACGCCAGCTGGCTTGCAGGAAATTCCGCCAAATCCCATTCAGGCCAAGCCTTCTCAAAGAAGTATTGCAAGTTGTTCGGGCTGAGGCCAGTCTGCGAATACCATTGCCAGGTTGCTTTCATGTCCAAAATGCAAGAATCCACGGCTTGGCAGAAAGAAAAGGACTTCAGGTATAACTTCATGAATGAGGCGCCTCAGCCACAGCAAGTCTCTAATGCCTGGAAAAATGGCATACCAACCTTTTATGAAAAGCTATGGCGAGGACTGGGAATCGTCTTCTCCCTACATCTCATTGGATTGTTGATCAATGATTTCACTCAAATGGGAGGAAGTCACTTTCTTGATCGAGCACCAGCAATGTTTCTTGGGCTCTAAATCCAAATTCAAGGCCTAAACAAAGTCTGAGGAGGGTTATACCCTCCTCTTTTTATTGTTTTTTGCCTCTAAACCAAGACAATATCACCTGGTTCAATTGCAGAAAACATGAAACCTACGACGTTCAACTGTTGAGAAGGCTTCATTGATTAGCACTCTGCAACTGTGTTGTCTGGCCATTATTGTCTCCAATCTGCTGGTATCTGTTCAGTCAAGCAACCCATTCAGGGTCCTGGTTCAGCAGAGTGGCTCAGGGAACCATTCCCAGGCTTCGTCTGAAAATACTGACATTGCTGCAATGAGAGCCCAACCAGCAGAAAAAAAGATGCTGAAAGGCATCAGCCTTATTGCTCAGCACAAAATCATCAACCTTGAGGCCGGTCTCACTCACCCCTCGGATCTTGCTCTGTCTACTGATCACAAAAGCCTATGGACCGTTAGTGATAAAACCAAGGCCATCTTCAAACTCAATCTGAAGGGCGAGTTGCAGTTCAGTGAATCCTTCTTTGTGGACGCCTACGACCTCGAAGGAGTCACCATTAATAGTTCAGGTGACACGCTTTACACAACAAATGAAGACAATAATGAAGTCATTGCCATCGATATAAAGACTCGTAAGATCACAAAGAAGCGCCCTCTCTCTGCCATGAAAGGGTTTGATTCGATCCGCAAATTCTTTCCTGAGATACCGGACAATAAGGGACTTGAAGGAATCACCTTCAAAACAGGAAGTGATCGGATCTATGTGATAAAAGAAAGCCAACCTGGGTTGCTGATTGAGCTAGATACTGATCTTGAGACCATTCAGCATGCACGCTTACTGAATCAGAGCAATGGATTTACAGAACCTGATACTCCCCAGAAAAAGCTTGACTTTTCCGGGTTAAGTTATGACCCATCATCCGATCTTTTCTGGATTATCAGTGATAAAGGTCGTTGCATATTTATCTATGACTGGAACAAAGATCTTGTCATCCAGACCTTCAAGTTGTCCTACAAAGAGGGAACTAAGAATAAGACCATTCGCAAAGCAGAGGGAGTGGCCATCGACCGGATCGGTCGTCGGCTCTATGTGGTGAGTGAAAAGGATGCAGTGCTTTACATTTTTGAACTGCTTCACTAAATTTTTGCCCATGACCACAACTAATCAGAACAAGCCGATAATCAGAACAAGGCATCATCCTGTGGCTGACTCAGTTAACGCTTGACGATGGGTGTGGGTTGAGGCTGATCCAGGCCCTGAGGCGGCTGTAACAAACAGAACCAACCCATGCATGCTCAGGGTTGGAGCAGTGGCAACGGCTACTAGCTCTTGACAACATGGTTTCAGCAGCGCTGATGCTCAATGCCGAGTTGTCCAAAATGTGCCCATCGGGGTAAAAAGCCACTCTCTGAGAGGCCCAGGGGGTATGCATTTGCAGTTCTGGGAGGTCTGCTGGGAAGTTGGATTGGCGTGTTGGCCTCGCCTCTGCTTCTATTTGGACTGGGGAAAGTCATCAAGCCATCCACAAACAATCCGAGACCAAATCGTTTCCTGGTTTGGAGCATTGTTGGCATCATTGGCTTCTGGCCATGTGCACAAGTATCAAATGGGTTAGGGGATTTTTTCACAGAACATCAGTCGAGGCATACACAATCAATATCAAGATAATCCTTCAGAACAATCAACACCAATCTTCAACTACAAATATCCTGAGATTTTTTATTTAGCCTGAACTCTTGACACTTGACTCTTGTGCAAACAAGTTCCTCATGGCCTGGGAATAGGCTTAATCTGTAGCTTTGATCAGGAGCTATTTCTGCTCGGCTTCGTCAAGATCAAGCAAGGTCATAAGTTTTCTGAGATCCTCCCTCTTCTCCTGCTCACTGGGTATAAACTCGCTCCCTTGAATCAATGAAGCCAAGTTGGCAGAAACATAATCAACTACCTGTTCGAACAATACAGAGCCAAGTAGCAACAGGTTGCCGATCAAGGTGTCGTCTCAAGCTGAGATAGAGAACAGATCAGCACTTTTCTGAGCAAGCCGAATCTAACTTGGGATCAAGGTGCAGCTGCCCAGGCAGATGTGCGATCAATATCATTTTAAAGTCAACCAAAATCGGGCAAGAGCCATTCAAAAGCCTTGAACATCTTCAATGCAAAGCAGTCATCCATTTCACAGCTTCCCTGCTCAGAAATTTAGACTCTTCTCTGTTCTCTGATTCCTGTAATACCAAGAACTTGGCAATAACGTTTTCACTCCTCAGCAGCTCAATCGATCACGGATCGCCCTTTCTGCACCTGGATCGAAACTGAGCACCACAAGATCCACGCCTGAGTGAACAGGTCGCCAGGCATGGGCAGGGGCGGCTTCAAACCAACTGTTCAAACGTGGGCCCACCATCTGGACCTGCAAAGGCAACGCCTTGCCGGGAAGCCAGACCCTGCCTTTCAGGCGCACCACCTGATAGGTGGCCACAAGCTCAGACAGCTGAGCCTCAAGCTCAATCCGATTGATGGCCCCCTCGAAGCGCACTGAGCCACTCACCATCTCCACATGGGAATGATCGTGATGCTCATGATCGTGATCCTGATCTGCCTCGACATGCTCCGGCTCATGCATCTGCGGTTCTTGATCTGAACCCTCCTGTAAACCGAGCACCACAGCTGGCTCAATCTGGCCATGGCTGATCGGCAGAATTGGAGTGCCTGTTCGCACCTGGCCAACCAGTTCCGTCCGGAGCCGCTCAAGCTCACTGGCATCAACGCAATCAGCACGGCTGATCAAGACCAGATCGGCAGCTTCGAGTTGATCGTGAAATAACTCATCAATGGCTGTGAGGTGATCAAGGCTTGGGTCCTGTTGCCTTTGTCGCTCCAAAGCCGCTGCATCACCAACGGGGCTGCCTGCCGCCATGGCTTCAGCATCAACGAGGGTGACCACACCATTGACATGGACTCTGGAGCGCACAGCCGGCCAGTCAAGGGCCTGAAGCAAGGGTCTCGGCAGCGCCAGACCACTTGTCTCAACAACGATTCCATCCAACTGATCCGCCCTCGAGAGCAGGGTTTCCATGGTGGGTAGAAAATCGTCCTGAACCGTGCAGCAGAGGCAGCCATTGTTGAGTTCAACAAGGCGACCCTCGAGTTCGTCCTCAGGACAGAAACCACAGCTGCGAATCAGGTCGCCATCAAGACCGATGCTTCCGAATTCATTGACCATCACCGCCAGACGCTGACCGGAATGCCTGAGCAGATGGCGGAGCAGGGTTGTTTTGCCCGCTCCGAGGAATCCGGTCAAAACCGTTACTGGAAGACGCTGAACCATCAGGAGCGGCAGCCAAGGCTTTCAAGGGTGGAGATGCCGCTGACTGGATTGACACCCTCAGCCCTTGCACAGAGAGCTCTCTGCTGAGGAAGGTCGATCACAGCATCGCTGAAATCCGCACCCTCGATCAAGGCATCGTTGAAGAAGCTCTGCATCAGCATCCCATTGGTGAAATTGGCGCCGCGCAGATCAGCCCGATCAAAACGACTGGCAAAAGCCACCACGTCCTCAAGATCAGCTCCCTGCAGGTTCACATCCTGCAGCTGACTCGAATTGATCACCGCACCGCGGAGGTCTGCATCGCTGAGATTCACGGCTCGCAGATCGGTTCTGAGGAACTCACGCTGCTTGAGATCAAGACCGTGCATATCCGCTGAGATGTCCTGCATCGTCTGCTGCACCCGCAATTCAGGAGGTGTGATCGCCATGGCTGGAGTGAGCGGCAAAGCAAGAACAATCAGAACAAGGCAAGCCAGGAACAGGGAACGAAGTCTGAACAAGAGACAGGCTCTCATGGTCATGAATTCAGAAAAGAAGCATCAGACCGGTAGTTTTAACAATCAACTTGTGGCAATTGCCAGCCCCGTCACGCGTCATGCCCATGAGCCTTCGGGTGGTGGTGCCACCCCATCCACTGATTGCCCACTGGCTCACGGTGCTGCGCAACGGGGGTTCACCTCCGGCCTTGTATGCCACAGCCATGGAGGAGTTGGGTCACTGGCTCACCTATGAAGCGATAAGAGACTGGCTTCCCCATCGCCGCGAAATGGTCTCCACCGATCTGGGTGAAACCGAAGGGACTGTTGTGGAAGCAGGCGTTCCCCTTCTGGCTCTGCCAGTACTGCCTGGAGGCCTGGATCTCTGGCAGGGTGCCAGGAGGGTGTTGCCAAGCTCTCAGCTCTGCCTTGGTTCCGTTCCCCGGCAGATCGAGAAGAATGCCGGGATCATCATTTTCATCGATCAGATCGCCAGCGGCCAGCGGCTGCTGAACGTGCTCAAGCGGCTTCAGCAAGAAGGGGTTGAAACGATGCGCCTGCGGGTGATCACCGCCCTTACCGCCAATCCAGGCCTCAAACTGATTGGCGAATCCATGGAAGACCTCACAATCCATACCGCCTGCATTGACCCAGAGCTCAGCGAAACAGGTGCGATTCAGCCTGGGATTGGCCATCCGGTCAAGCGCCTCAACACCAGATTCAGCCTGGATCCAGAACAGTTGAATGCTTCAGAAGATCTCCTCTGAGCACCAGGGAAAAGCCAACGTGATCGAGACATCAGTGGGATCAATGCAGACCTCGAGTCTTTGGTCTCTTGCGTGCTCTGGACGGCTCGACTCCGAATTCAGCCTCGCTGAAATCCCGATGAATTGAGCCTCGGCTGCACCAGAACTACAGGCCCGACCTAGGATCTGTGCAGTGACTGAGCACGAATGGGTCAGCACCGTGATCCGGCAGCCGGAACCCTCACCACACTGATCAGTGGTGCACTGATTGGAGCAGCAGGTCTTGGCTGGTGGCTCCTTTCTGAAGCAGAACGGAGACGGCGCAGCCGTCAGCAGCAGGCCATGCTCTATGTGCCACGGATGCAGGACGGATCAGAGGCCCTTGACCCACCCCAGGTCTCTCTGCAGAAGGGCGAAGGCGATCAACTCGAACAACGGGTTGAACAGCTCAATGCAGCAATCGCTGACGTGCGCCGTCAACTTGAGGATCTCGGCGCCAAGACCTGATCAAATTTTGCCGCTTGGTGACGGAAGCCTGAAAGAAAGAACGTCGATAGCCGGTAGGGTTGTCGATTGCGTCGCTCCATCCCCTCACCGCCATCATGCTCAGATCCGATGCCATCACGAAAGGGATCCAACGGGCCCCCAACCGGGCCATGCTGCGCGCTGTGGGTTTTGCTGACGATGATTTCGGCAAGCCGATCATCGGCATTGCCAACGGTTACAGCACGATCACACCTTGCAATCTCGGCCTGAACGACCTGGCCCAAAAGGCAGACGACGCTGCCCGTCAAGCTGGAGCAATGCCGCAGATGTTCGGCACCATCACCGTCAGTGATGGCATCTCGATGGGTACCGAAGGGATGAAGTACTCCCTGGTGAGCCGTGAGGTGATCGCCGATGCGATCGAAACCGCCTGCAATGGCCAGAGCATGGATGGCGTGCTGGCCGTGGGGGGCTGCGACAAGAACATGCCTGGCGCCATGCTCGCCATGGCCCGCATGAACATTCCCGCCGTGTTCGTGTATGGCGGCACGATCAAGCCCGGCAAACTCGGCGGCTGTGACCTGACCGTGGTTAGCGCCTTCGAAGCGGTGGGTCAGCTCACCAGCGGCAAAATCGACGAGGAGCAGCTCACCGCGGTTGAGAAAAACGCCTGCCCTGGTGCCGGTAGCTGCGGCGGCATGTTCACCGCCAACACGATGAGTGCCGTCATCGAGACCATGGGCCTGAGTCTTCCCTACAGCTCAACAATGGCGGCTGAGGATGAGGAGAAGCAAATAAGCGCCGCTCGTTCAGCCGAAGTGCTGGTGGAAGCGATCAAAGCCAATATCCGGCCTCTGGATCTGTTGACCAAAGACGCCTTTGAGAATGC
>DASCPR010000294.1:0-22472 GCA_036012625.1 Prochlorococcaceae cyanobacterium Fu_MAG_50 | reverse complement strand
TTTTGCTGCTTTTTTTGCTGGCATTTGTGCTGATGGCATTGTCTTGCGGCTGTGCTCAGCAAGCTTTTGTTGTGCTTCCGACTAATTGGCGTTTCCTGGATCATCTTGCCTCTGGGGCGGCACCAGGCGAGGCTCACTCACCCCAATGGCCATCAGACCTGACAGCCACAAGCCATCGGCTTAAATTCTGGGCGTCTGATCACGCCTCCATTGGTTCAGGAGTCTCAAAACGGCCACTGCCCTGGTGAGGAAGAGGGCCCTGCCGAGACCCGTTCGTGGGTCCGAGTCGGACAGGCGCTTCGCACAGCCAGGCTTGCCCAGGGGGTATCCGTCGCCCAGCTGGCACAAGGTCTGCACATCGGGCAGAAGCAGTTAACCGCCATCGAGAACGGCGACGATCACCTGCTGCCTGAGCCCGTTTACATCAAGGCCATGGTCCGGCGAGTTGCTGATCGGCTTCACCTCGATGCCAATGCCCTCGTTAAACAACTTCCCGCCTCTGACAGCGGCAGCTCAACACTGATTTCAGCACCTCCTCAACCTTCAGAACCCCTAAACAACCAACTGCTCAAAGGCTTTGTTGTGGTGGCTGCCCTGCTTGGCATCACGGCAGCATGCTTCGCCATCTCATCGCGACAGGAGTTCTTCCTCTGGCCCCAACCGAACCAGAGGCAAACGGCGAAGCCGGGCCTTGATTCTGTCGCGAATCCTGATCCCGCAGCTGTCACTGACCCCGTAACTGATCCAGCTCAGAGCCCCTCCGCAGCGCAGACTTCAGCCACGGGACTGGCCGCCAAGCCTGCCCCGGAGGGGGATATCGAGCTCAGCAGCCTCAAACCCAGCTGGGTCTCCATACGAGACCTTCAAGGCAGGATTGTCTTTGAGGGCACCCTTGACAAGACGGTTTCCTATCCCTCAACACAATCCCTTGAGATCTATGCCGGACGGCCTGATCTTGTTCGGGTGAGTCATTCAGGCACCGCCCCGGTGCCGCTGGGATCCATTGAGAATGTGCGTTGGCATCGGCTGAACACCATCCCAAAAAAATCGACGCAAAAGCAGGAGTCCCCACCTCAGCGTTGAACACCGACCAACAGATCGAGACCTGTGGCTTCCTTGATCACTGGCGCACAACATTCCAGGCTCCAGCGTTCAAGGCTCAGATCTTGATGCAGGCAATCAGGACTCAACAGCAGTTTCAACTCTGCTGACTTGCACTTCACACGGATGGACTCAACCACTGGCTCCGGGCGACGGTCCAGAGCAGCAGCAAGTCTGAGGATCAAGGCCATCTCAGCGACCGTCCTGCGGTCTTCCCTTGTGGCGAGGGCCTGCCAGGCCTCATGGCGCTTTTTCGGCAGGCTGCGGCGGTGATAACGCGCGATGGCCGCAACCATCAGATGCTCTGCTTCGGAATAGCCCAGCAGCTCGCCGTGCCGAATCAGATACCAGGAATGCTTGTGATATGCACTGAGATTGATGTGCTGCCCACAGGCATGAAGCATGGCTGCTGCCCAGAGCAGATCACGGCCACAACCTTTGTCCTGATGCAGCGAACCTCTGGTTTTGTCGTAGAGAATCAGGGCATGCTTGGCCACCCGTTCAGCCCGTCGCTGGTCAACCGCAAAGCGCTGTGCCTGATGGATCACTGTGCGCTGACGAATACTGCTCTGAAAACTGAACCGATCCTCCAGCAGCCCATGCCGCAGCATCCAGTCAACGATCAAGCCCTCCCGCAAAGCCCGTTCACTGAGAACGAACTCATCCACGCAGAGCATCTCCATGCTGGTCTGCAGAATCAACGCCCCTGGAACGATGATCTCGGCACGCCTCTCATTGATCGGCGCCAGGCCTCGGCGTTGTTCTGGCGACATTGCCACCAATTTCTCAACCACCCGATCAAGGCCCTGTCTTGACACGCGATATCCGTGCAGCTTGAGCGGAGGGCGTTCCTCCTCCTGTGCCGCCAGTGCACCGATGGCCATTGCGGTGCCGCTGGTGGCCACCATCACCGGGGTTTCCTCTGATTTGATCCTGCGGCGAACCTTGTCAACAGCCGGTTCCAGAGATCCCTGGATGAAGGCCTTAAGGAACTCTCGCCGCTGGGGTGGGATCGGATCATCGTTGACAAAATCCCTCTGCAGACGCACTGCACCCACCCGGGTCGTGGTCAGAGCTCTGGCATCACGACCATCAGCCAGGATCAGTTCGGTGGAACCACCTCCGATATCAAGCAGAAGATGGGGCTGCCCCCCGAAGGACATGCCGGAGAGCACTCCCAGGTAGATGAGCCTTGCCTCTTCAAGACCACTGACCAGGTCAACACCGAGCCCAAGCTGATCGGTGATCAGATGTAGGAAGTCGCGCCCGTTGGGGGCTTCTCGCACAGCACTGGTGGCAGCGGTGACGATCTGCTCAACCTGGTGGCTTTCGGCGAGTTGCTTGAATCGCTTCAGGGTCTCAAAGGCCCGATCCATGGCCGCCGCTGTGAGTTCACCGGTGTCTGGATCGCGCTCGCCAAGACGGGTGGTGGATTTCTCCGCAAGCTCAATGCTGAAGGTGCCCAGGGCTGGGTCCACCGAGGCCACAAGGAGATGGGTTGAATTGGTGCCGATATCAATGGCTGCCACCTGATGCAACTGCCGCGCTGCATCACTTCCGCGAGGGTTGATGGTCATCTGTTGATCCAGCTCGATCATTGCCGCAGTGAGGCGATTGGCTGGGCATCCAACATTGAGGAACAGACCCTTCACGAACCACTCTGCCACCGGCATCCAGAGCAAAGAAGTGTCTTCCTAGGGTTTGGCAAATCCTGCAACCTGTGACCGCACAAACAGCTGCCAATCAGCTCAGAGCGTGGCTCGAGCTCCTGCGCTGGGATAAGCCGAGCGGTCGACTCATCCTGCTGATCCCTGCTGGCTGGTCGCTGTGGTTGACACCTTCAGCACCTCCCGACCTCAGGCTGATCATGCTGATCGTGATCGGCGGGGTAGCCGTCAGCGGCGCTGGCTGCATCGCCAATGATCTCTGGGATCGACGCATTGATCGCGAAGTGGCTCGCACCCGTCAACGGCCGCTTGCGCGAGGAAGCATTGAGATCAAAACCGCAGTGGGCCTGCTTTTGCTGATGCTCCTGCTCAGCCTGCTGGTGGTGCTGGCGCTTCCAAGGCAAAGCCTGCAGCTCTGTCTTGGGCTTGCCTTGCTGGCCCTGCCGCCGATCCTGCTCTATCCCTCGGCAAAACGCTGGTTCGCCTATCCCCAGGCCGTGCTGGCCCTTTGCTGGGGATTCGCGGTGCTGATTCCCTGGGCAGCCAGTGAACACAACCTGAACGGAGGCTTGCCCCTGTTCTGCTGCTGGCTGGCAACCCTGTTCTGGACCTTCGCCTTCGACACGGTCTACGCCATGGCAGATCAGCTGGAAGATGCCGGACTTGGGCTGCGCAGCAGCGCCCTGAGCCTGGGCAAAGGCGCACTGCTGGCGGTGGCGATCAGTTATGGCTCGGCCTGTCTGTTGCTCGCCATTGCAGCGCTGGCATCCGGCCTCGGTTGGGGATTCTGGCCCTGCTGGTTGATTGCCGCTGCAGGCATGCAGCGGCAAACATGGCGGCTGCGGGGAAACCACCACCCCCTCTCCAGCTATGGCAAACATTTCCAGCATCAGGTGCAGCTCGGTGCACTGCTGTTGCTGGGAATGATCGTCAGTCGAGGATTCTGATCGATGCTCAGGAACAGTTCCCAACAGCTCACACCGCCTCTGCGACAAGGAGATCAAGTGATCACGGTGGCACCGAGCTCAGCACTGCTGGATGACCAAAAGCTGCTTGAAGGCCTTCAGCTGCTTGAGAGCTGGGGCCTGGCCTGCCGGCCTCAGCAGATCTGCAACCGCCGCTGGGGATATCTGGCGGGAAACGACCGCAGCCGCTGGAGCGACCTGCACCCGGACACACCCGCAGCGCTCCTCGCCTGTGCCCGTGGGGGCTGGGGGGCAGCCAGGCTGCTGGAGCAGGACATTCACTGGCGGCAGGGCTGGCTGCTTGGGTTTTCAGATATCACAGCACTGTTATGGGCCAGGCTTGCCGCAGGCCTTGATGGAGGCATCCATGGTCCCCTGCTCACAACGCTTGCCGATGAACCCCCCTGGAGTCAGGCCAGATTGAGGTGCCTGCTGTTCGGAGAACAGATCCCAGAGATCGAGGGACATGGCTGGGGCGGTGGGGTGGCCACTGGACCCTTGGTGGTGGCGAATCTGACAGTGGCCTCCCATCTGATTGGCTCTCAGCACGTTCCAGATCTCAACGGCGCCATTCTGATTCTGGAGGATGTGGGCGAAGCGCCCTACCGCATTGATCGCATGCTGACCCAATGGCGCCTGGCGGGGCTGCTTCAGCAGCTCGCAGGTCTTGGTTTCGGCAGTTTCGCAGGTTGTGAGCCGCCAGAGCCTGTCCGCGGTGACCACACCTTTCAACTCGAGCAGGTTCTGCAAGATCGCAGTGCTGATCTTGGAATTCCAATTGTTGCTGATCTCCCGATCGGGCACCGCTGCGGCAATGCAGCCCTACCCCTGGGGAGAATGGCCTGCCTGGACGGCAATCTCGGCCGACTCAGGCTTCTGCCCTGAGCTGCAACACCGCCGCCGCAACGATCAGATCAAACGGCGTGGTGACCTTGATATTGGCTGGCCCCGCATCCATCACCTGAACCGGCCAATCGAGACGCTCATACAGGGACGCATCATCGGTGACACTCCAGTCTCTTGCCATCGCTTCCGCGTGCCCCTGCCTGAGCTGAGCCACCGCAAAACCCTGAGGTGTCTGGGCCGCCCAGAGCTCTGAGCGATCAGGGGTAGCCCTGATCACCCCGTCCTCATCCACACGCTTGATCGTGTCCGTGACCGGGGTCGCCGCGATCACCGCCACTCCCGTCTCCACCAGGGCTGCACAGCGATCGAGAAGCTGCGGCTCAACAAGACATCTGGCCCCGTCATGGATCAGCACCTGAGAGGCCTCCCCTGGCAGTGCTGCCAAGCCACGCTGCACAGACTCCTGACGCGTGCTGCCACCCTCAATCCAGAGAACTGGTTTGGAGTCATCCGATATCAGCCCCATGATCGCTGCCTGATCAACGGGCTGGCCAACGATGCCGATCCAGCTGATCGATTCGGCAGCAAAGGCTGCATCGAGGGTCCAGGCGAGAACAGGGCGACCGGCAAGCTGCAACAGCAACTTGTTGCCATCCGCACCCATTCGTCGTCCACTGCCGGCAGCAGCAATCAACAGATGCACAAGCGACTCCTGCTCAGATCAGAGTGAAACCCACTCCATACAATCAGTTCACATCTTCAGGCTGAGGGATCGTTGGCAGTTCTCTCTCTCCGTCCTCAGACTGTTGAGCAGCAACTTGAGCGAAGGACCACTCAAAAGTCAGTGCAGATCATGATTGGCATCGTTGAGAACCTGTTTCCGTTTGATCTGACCAACGAGCGAACCGCGACCAACAGCCGAACCGCTGCCCAACCGGAAAGATTGGCCAACCAGAACCAGGTACTGAATCCTCTGGGGCAGGAAGAGGTGCTGATGGCAAGCGCTTTCTGATGGCACCGAGGCGGCCGCAACCGGGAATGTTCAGAGCCCGCCATCCGCAGCTCGGGATCATCACAAGGCCATGGCTTGGGCCGATGATCGCTCTGACGGTGCTGGTCATCGGCGGCGCTGTTGGCTATCGCATCACCGAAGGCTGGGATTGGGGTGACTGCCTCTGGATGGTGATGATCACCATCACAACCATCGGTTATGGAGAGGTGGAGCCCCTCTCTCCACCCGGGCGACTGGTCACCGTCCTGATCATCGCCGGGGGCGTGGTGGTGGTGCAGCTCACCATTCAAAGGGTTCTGGGACTGACAGAATCCGGCTACTTCCGTCAAATCCGGGAGCTGAGGTTTCGCAGGATGCTGCGGCGTATGCAAGATCACGTGATCCTCTGCGGTTATGGCCGGATAGGACAGGAAATCACCAAGCAGCTGGAGATTGAAAAGATCAAGCTGCTGATTGTGGAAAGCGATCCGGAGCGCAAGCAGATTGCTGAAGCCCAGGGGCAGAAGGTTCTGCTTGCCGATGCCACCTTGGACAACACCCTGCTGGAAGCGGGATTGAAGCAATGCCGAAGCCTTGTCGTGGCCCTTCCCAGTGATGCCACAACCCTTTATGTGATTCTCAGCGCCGCCAGCCTGGCCCCGAATTGTCGAATGATTGCAAGGGCTGACAATGATGAGTCTGCCGCCAAGCTGAAACTGGCTGGGGCCAGTGTGGTAGTGAGCCCCTACGTTGCCGGTGGGCGCACCATGGCAGCTTCGGCGATCCGGCCCCTTGCTACGGATTTCATGGATCTGCTGGCCGGATCAGAGTATGGAATCGAGGAATTTCAACTCAGCAGTGACCCGTTGCGGATGATGAATCTCATCCACCGCAGCCTTGGGGAACTGCAGATCGTTGAACGCAGTGGAGTGATGCTGCTGGCCGTGCGTGATGGCTCCAGGCTCAAAGCCAATCCAAGCCAGGACATTGAAATTGGTCCTGGACAATTACTGATCGTGCTTGGCAGTCAGTCACAGCTGGCCCATTTTCGCGACCTTCTGGGAGATGCCGTGGACAGCTTTGAGTCCATGAGCATCTGAAAACGACCATCTGAAAGGGACTTTCTGAAAGCGGCCATACAAAGCCCCGAGGCGGAGTCCGCCATTTGTAGGCAGCTTGTCTGGCTGCCTACGATCCTGCGAGTCAGGCTCTCCTCATGACCACTACGAAGCCCCTTGCCAACCAGACCGCTCTGGTGACGGGAGCCAGCCGAGGCATCGGTCGCGCCGTGGCCATCGCCCTGGGTGAGGCTGGTGCCGAGGTTGTGGTCAACTACTCCAGTTCGGCGGAGGCCGCTGAAGAGGTTGTTTCCACCATTGCCGAAGCTGGAGGCCAGGCCTATGCGCTGCAGGCCAACGTGGCAGAGGAAGCCGCTGTTGATGGACTGATCAAGACCGTGCTCGAGCGCAGCGGCCGGATTGATGTGCTGGTCAACAATGCTGGCATCACCAGGGATGGCCTGATCATGAGGATGAAAACCGAGGACTGGCAGGCGGTGATCAACCTCAACCTCAGTGGTGTTTTTCTATGCACCCGTGCTGTGGCAAGGCCAATGCTGAAGCAGAAGAGCGGGCGGATCATCAACATCACCTCGGTGGTGGGATTGATGGGCAACGCCGGTCAGGCCAACTACGCCGCAGCCAAAGCCGGAGTTGTGGGGCTGACCCGAAGCACCGCCAGAGAATTCGCCAGCCGGGGCATCACCGTCAATGCCGTGGCGCCTGGATTCATTGCCACTGACATGACCAGGGAACTGGATCATGAACCGATCCTTGCCGCCATTCCGCTGGGCTGCCTCGGCACAGTGGAGCAGGTTGCGGGGACAGTGCGGTTTCTCGCTGCAGATCAGGCAGCGACGTATATCACCGGTCAGGTGCTGCAGGTGGATGGCGGGATGGTGATGGGCTGAGCCCATACCGACTGTGGATCTGATTCAGGGGTCGAAAGGCTGACCCAACTGATCCCGCAGTTTGCGGATGCTCTGCAAAAGCTTCAGCCTGCGGCTGCGGGCTGTGGCAGTAAGGAAGATGCGAAGTGGGATATAGACCAATGCCATCAATCCGGCCAGGCCGGCGATGAGCACAAAAAACAGCGCTCCAGAGTCGTTCATGGCGCGACCATACCCACTTGAGCTCTTTCTGACAGGCCAAAACATCAGATCAAAGGATTAGGGATTCGGCTTTCCCCACCTCTCCCCCTCTCCCATCTCGTGAACCCTTTGTGGGACATTGATTCACTGATATAAGCAGACCATGGCCAAACTTCTCAGTTTTTCGGATAAATCACGCAGTGCACTGGAGCGCGGTGTGAATCAGCTTGCAGATGCCGTGCGCGTCACCATCGGTCCACGGGGTCGAAACGTTGTGCTGGAGAAAAAATTCGGCGCCCCAGACATCGTCAATGACGGGGTGACGATCGCCAAGGAGATTGAACTCGAGGATCCCTTTGAAAATCTCGGCGCCAAACTTCTTCAGCAAGTGGCTTCAAAAACAAAGGAAAAGGCCGGAGATGGAACCACCACGGCAACAGTCCTTGCCCAGGCCATGGTTCAGGAAGGTCTCCGCAACGTCGCCGCTGGCGCCAGTCCGGTCGAGCTTCGCCGCGGCATGGAGAAAGCCACTGAGCACCTTGTGAATGCCCTTGCCCAGAGGAGCCAGGCCGTGAGCGGTGACGCGATTCGTCAGGTGGCAACCGTCAGTGCCGGTGGCGACGATGAAGTTGGGCGCTTCGTTGCCGAAGCCATGGACAAGGTCAGCGTCGATGGTGTGATCACCGTTGAGGAATCCAAATCCCTGGCGACCGATCTTGAAGTGACTGAGGGCATGGCCTTTGACAGGGGCTACAGCTCCCCCTATTTCGTCACCGACAGCGAACGGCAGATCTGTGAATTCGAAAATGCCCTGCTGCTGCTCACTGACAGAAAGATCAGTTCCATCGCTGATCTGGTGCCCGTTCTCGAAAGCGTGCAGAAAAGCAGCTCACCCCTGGTGATCCTGGCCGAAGAGGTTGATGGTGAAGCCCTGGCCACCCTGGTTGTCAACAAGAACCGTGGGGTTCTGCAGGTGGCTGCCGTTCGGGCCCCATCCTTCGGGGAACGACGCAAGGCAACCCTGGCAGACATCGCCGTGCTCACGGGCGGCACGGTGATCAGTGAAGACAAAGCGATGAGTCTCGACAAGGTGACCCTCGCTGATCTGGGTAAGGCACGTCGGATCACAATCAGCAAGGACACCACCACGATCGTCGCCAGCGACGACAACCGTGATGCCGTGAATACCAGGGTGGCCTCAATCAAGCGTGAACTGGAGGCCACTGACTCCGACTACGACCGCGAGAAACTCAGCGAAAGGATTGCCAAACTGGCCGGCGGTGTTGCTGTGATCAAGGTGGGAGCCCCCACGGAAACCGAACTGAAGAGCCGCAAACTGCGCATTGAAGATGCTCTGAATGCGACCCGTGCAGCAGTGGAGGAAGGCATCGTGGCCGGGGGGGGCACCACCCTGCTTGCCCTGGCCGATGAGCTGAACTCACTGGCACAGCAACTGGGCGGTGACAAGCGTACGGGGGTTGAAATCGTTCAGAGGGCTTTGAGCGAACCCGCCAGGCAGATCGCCATCAATGCAGGCAGAAATGGAGATGTGGTGATCGCAGAGATTCAGAAACAGGGCAAGGGCTTCAATGCCCTCAATGGCAGATTCGAGGACCTGCTCACCGCCGGCATCCTTGATGCAGCCAAGGTTGTGCGCCTCGCAGTTCAAGATGCAGTCTCCATCGCCTCGATGCTGATCACCACCGAGGTGGTGATCGCTGACAAACCTGAGCCTCCTGCCGCTGAGGGAGCAGGAGGAGGCGACCCGATGGGTGGTATGGGCGGCATGGGTGGAATGGGTGGTATGGGCGGCATGGGCGGCATGGGCATGCCCGGGATGATGTGATGCCCTCCAGGCCTGCTCCAACAGGGATTCAGCCCAAACCGGATCAGGCCTGCATCAAAGCTTCAGCAACTGCTTGCAATAGCTGGACACCTGCAGGTCAACACCGGTGATGGCCGTTCCCACCACCACGACATCAGCGCCTTCCTGCAGAGCTTCACGCCCAATCCCCGCTGAGCTGATTCCCCCTTCACAGATCAGCAAGCGATCAGGAGGCAAGCGACTTCGCAGTGATTTCAGCAATTCCAGGCCGGGAGGTCTAAACATCTCCGTTTCTTCTGTGTAGCCATACAAGGTTGTGCCAACCCAATCACAGCCAAGTTCGGCGGCGCGGATACCATTTTCAACGCTGTCCACATCTGCCATCACGGCAGCGCCAAGCTGCTCACGCGTTCGCGTCAACAGCTCGGTGAGGTTGCTGCCATCAGGGCGTGCTCGCGCTGTTGCATCGAGAGCAACAACATCTGCACCGGCTGCCCAGACAGCCCTGATCTCATCCCATCGCGGCGTGATGTAGACGGAACTGTCCGCAAAGGTTCGCTTCCAGAGGCCAATGATCAAAGCCTCGGGGCAGCGGCGCCTGACAGCACCGATATGTTCCGGACTCTCAAGGCGTACACCAACGGCACCATTGATCAGACTGGCTTCTGCCATGGCCGCGATCACATCCGGGTGACGCATCGGTGATCCAGGCGGAGCCTGAACAGACACAATCAACCCCCCTCTCAGCTGTTCTGCTGCCGGAAGAGCCATTGCTGATCAGGACGCCTTGGTGAGCGCATCATCGGTGGCAGGCAACCAGCGGCGCAGATGCTTGATCGATGGTGGTGGTGGTGGTGAAGCGACGCCCTGATCCAAGCAGGCCTGGCCCTGCCCAAGCTTTTCCAGGGGAGGGGTTTCATCGTTGCTCAAAGTGCTGCTCACCTCATCAAGGCAACCTTTGAAAAAGGTTGCGACCCTCCCCAAGGTCTTTGCTGGAACAACCAAGTTGTCTGCGGCTACACCTTCTGAGATTGGCTCAGATTGAGCAATTTGTTCCACAGGGAACGGCTCCTCCTCCACTGCGATCGGCTCAACAACAGCGACAGGCTTCTCCTCCACTGCGATCGGCTCAACAACAGCGACAGGCTCCTCCTCCACTGCGATCAGCTCAACAACAGCGACAGGCTCCTCCTCCACTGCGATCGGCTCAACAACAGCGACAGGCTCCTCCTCCACTGCGATCGGCTCAACAACAGCAGCAGGCTCCTCTTCTTGCAGGGAAGGCAGGGTGGCAACTCCGTATCGATGCACCCACTGCACCTGAAGCAACGTCATCAGGCGTTGATCGTCAAGCTGCTGAGCCAGGGTCATCTGTCGCTGCAGCTCAACCTGGCGAGGCGAGGGGGAAAGGAAGGCGGAGTTGTTCACAGGATCAGGCGAGTTTGCGGTTCAACAGAGGACGAATCATCAGGAACAAGCCCACTGAGAGTGCCAGCAAAACCGTCAGACAGCCATAGCCGCTGACAGCGCCATAAGGAGCGTCAATCAAAACGGCGCTGAGGTCGAGTGGGCCCGTATAGGCAGCACGGATGGGTTCAATTGCGAAGGTAAGAGGATTCAGTGCTGCTAGCCAGCCCAACCAGCCCGGCATGAAGGAGAGGGGCGCCAGGGCGGTGCTGGCGAACAACAGCGGCAGGTTGGTCACGAAGATCACCGCAATCAGCTCGATATGACCTGGCAGGGCAAAGGCAAGGCCGAGGCTGAGGGCTGTGATGGCGATCACCAGTAGAAACAGGGTCACGATCACAAGCAACAAACCGGCAGCACCTGGCCATCCATAACCCAGGATCGATGCCATGGCCATGATGGCAAGACTCTGGGCAAGGCTGAGGGAGGTGATGTAGATCACCGAAGCAAGCACGATCGAACTTCTGCTGCGCAGAGGGGCCACCAGCAAACGATTGAGAAACCCGAATTCCCGATCGAACATCACCGGCAGACCTGCATTAAGAGCACCACTGAAGGCGGTGAACACGATCACACCGGCACCCAGGAAGCGCCCGTAGCTGCCTCCACCAGGAAGCAATCCTTCTGGAGCCTTGGCGAACAGCGCTCCGAAGAGAACCAACCAGATCAGCGGCTGCAGGATGCCGGCAATCAGTGTGGAAGGTCGCCGCATCAACTGCAGGAATAAACGACGCGTCAGTGCAAATGTTTCCTGAGCCAGATCAGCCAGAGGACCCTGCTCAGCGGAACGGGGCGTCAGAGCGGCTTGAGGACTGGTCATCGAGTTTCAGAACAACGGAATCGAGGAGATGGCGGCAAGGAATCGGAACGGAACGAAGACAGATCGATTGACGAGCAACCCTGAAAGCAGTTGGGGAGTCACCCCATAGCTTGCTTGCGTTCCTGCTTGGTATCACGTTGCCCGGCAACTGCAAGTTCGGCATCCATCAGGGTTCTGCCAGTGGCCTGCAGATACACATCATCGAGGCTGGGACGGCTCTGGGCGAGGGCGAAAACAGGCAACTCGGCCCCACCGAGCTTGGTTCGCAGCCTGGTAAGAACAGCTTCCCCCTCAACAACAAGATTCAGGGAGAACCCCTGAGCCCTGTTCACCACAACCTGGCTCACCCCTTCCACCTGCTCCAGCAACTGACGGACCTGCTCAGCTTCAACTTCGTCACTGAACTCCCGCACCCGCAGCGTCACCCGATCACCACCGAGCTGGCGTTTGAGTTGCTCCGGCGTGCCCTCGGCAATCACAAGACCGTCATCGATGATCGCAATGCGATCGGCGAGGGCCTCCACTTCTTCGAGATAATGGCTGCTGAGCAGAACCGTGGTCCCCTGGGACTTCAGCTCCCGCAGCAACTGCCAGATCGCAGCGCGACTCTCTATATCCAGACCCACAGTGGGCTCATCGAGAACCAGCAACTGTGGTTGATGCAGCAGACCCGAGGCGAGATCCAGGCGACGTCTCATCCCTCCCGAATAGCTGCCGCAACGTCGGTCGATCCACTCATCCATACCAAGACGCCTGTTCAGTTCGGCGATGCGTTCGTCCCTGTCCCGCCGATGCAGGTGATAAAGATCTCCCTGCAGTTCAAGCAGTTCACGGCCTGTGAGAATCTTGTCGACGGCCACCTCCTGGGCGACATAGCCAATCTGCTGACGCACACCGCGAGGATCCCTTAATGCATCGATTCCAACCACGCTGACAGTTCCTGAATCAGGCGCCAGAAGTGTGCAGAGAATCCTCAGGGTGGTGGTTTTACCGGAACCATTGGGTCCGAGAAGGCCATAAAGGCAACCACATGGAACGTTGAGGGTGAGACCCTTGAGAGCCTGCACAGACCCATAGGACTTTTCTAGTTTCTGCAGTTCGATCAATGCCATCGCCTCGACTCCTGAGAAGTGAGATAAAACCCAACTAGCCCATCACGATAATGAACATCAACGAAATTTGAAGGGATCGATCTGATCACCCGATGGAAAGGCTGGTGCTCAACTGCAGCAGAAGATCCCAGCTTTGGTTATTGAACTCCACCGCAACTGGAAAACGACTCACCACCAACAACAGACAGATGCCGAACATATAGAGGATTGACCAACGGAAAAGGCCTTTGGCTCGATCAAGATTCTCAGGATCTGCTGACAACCTCCGCACCATCTGAAGGAGTCGACCGTTGAAGGGAAGCAGCAGCAAGCCGTAGAAAAGTCCACCCTCCGGCAACGCCAGCACACCGAGGCCGCTGAGCAGAATCGTCGCCCAGCCATAGCGCTCAATGGCTCTGACGGTCACCGTCGGCCCCTTCACCACAGGCAACATCGGAATGCCAACCGACCGGTAGTCGTCTTTCAGCAACAGGGCCAGTGCCCAGAAATGTGCGGGGGTCCAGACCATCACCAGAGCAAAAAGCCACCAGCTACTCAGCCCCACATGGCCAGTGGCAGCCGCAGCGCCGACCAGCGGAGGGATCGCTCCAGCAACACCACCAATAACGATGTTCTGAGGTGTACGAGGCTTTAGCAAAGCCGTGTAGAGCAGCACATAGCTACAAAGTCCAAGCAGTGACAATGCCGCTGCGAGGCAATTCACACCACTGACCAGCAGGGCCGCTGCTGCCAGGGTGCAGGAGATGGCTCCAGCGAAGGCAGCCGTTGGCGAGAGGCGGCCGGAGGGAAGCGCCCTGGCACTGGTGCGCTGCATCCGGCCATCAAGATCCTGTTCCCACAGACAGTTGAGAACGCCTGCAGCGGCTGCTGCCAGTGCCCCACCACCGAGGGTGCATACCAAGCGAGGCGAAGACAGGGGCCAACCGTCGCTGAGGGCCATCCCGCCGATGGTGGTGGCCAGCAGCAGAGGGATCAGCCGAGGTTTGGCCACCTCGAGCCATGGAGGCAGCTTGATCCGTTTACGGGAGGGAACCAGCTGATCTCTGGTCAACTCGGACTGAGGGATGACCGATGTTGAACTAACCATGACATTGCTCCAGAGCTGAATCTTCAATCAACAAAGACAGGGGAAGAGGCTCGGCCTCAGGGGTGCGAAAGGTGAGAGCGGAGATCAGTGCGACCAGAATTGCCGCCACCAACTGATGGGAAACAGTCACCGCCGGCTGGGAGAGACCGAGGCGGAGGGTGAAAACACCAAGAGTGATCTGAAAGATAACCAGCCCGATCGCTGCCAGCAGAAACGGCCACTGCCGCCGGGGCCATCCACCGATCACCAATGCGGTGAGGGCGAAGGCGATGACCGTGCAGGCCACAGGGGTCGCCGTGAGTCGATGCCAGTTGAGCCACTGGCAGGCCTCACCTCCAGCCAGACATCTCTGGGCAGCCCATGACGTGGCCATGCGTGCTCCCAGCAGGCATTGACCCACAACGGCAATCAGTGCCGTGCCCCCCATAAGCCGCCACCAGAGAGGTGACGCCCCTCCAGGTGAGGCCAGTAAACGCTGAGCAAGAGCACTGACCATGGCCACCAGCGTCAGGGCCAGTGCCAGGTGAGCAGTGACAATTCCTGATGGCAGAAGCTGAAGAACGGTGAGGGCGCCAAGGCCACCCTGAAGCACAACCATCAGCACCAAAACAGCACTGAACCAGGGCAACCAGGCTGGCAGCCTCGAACGCCAGACAACGGCCGCTGCCAGTTGCACCAACAGCGCCATGCCAACAACAAAGGCATCAAGACGATGGAACCACTCAAGAAAAACCTGAAGATTCATCTGCCGACCCGGCAGAAAGCTGCCGAAACAGAGAGGCCAATCCGGGCAAGCAAGGCCAGCCTCCATCACCCTTGTCGCACCACCGATCACAACAAGGGCAATCAATGCCACAACAAGATGAGCAGAAAGCTGGGCCAGACGCCACCGAATCGTTGTCAAGGACGAAGCGGTCAAAGGATCAACTCCATCCTTAGGCATTGGGACCGATTCATTTGACCGTAGCGATCAGATCAATCACTTCTAGCTGTGTGGACTAATGAAACAGAACTGGAACGGTTTAGATCGTCTAACCCTGACAAAGAAAAAGCAAAAAAAGCAGGCCTTATTGCCAGTTTTTTGCTGCTACCAGGGACCTGAGGTCCGAATGCAGCACGATTTAACAATCACTACATTGTATTGTGGAGCAATTTAAATAGGCTGAAAAATGATTGGTTTCGGCTAGTGCAGATTCCTTCGGCCATCCTCACGCTGGTTCTGGGCATGGCCCTGATGCTGGTTGGACTATGGATAGGTCAGAACGTCAATTTCCTCCCTCTGGACGCCAGTGCAAATGCACCCATTTACGACGAGTTTTTCCGGTTTCTCTTCAGCATTGGGGCGATTTTATTCCTCGGTATTGTTGGACTGGTCATTTTCAGTTTGATCAGATTCCGCCGCCGGCCAGGGCAACTTGGAGACGGAATTCCCCTGGAGGGCAATCTTCCTCTTGAAATCTTCTGGACCGCAGTTCCAGCAATTCTCGTTCTGTTCGTAGGCCTCTACAGCTACGACATCTATGACCGGATGGGTGGGATGACTCCCCTCAGCGGGTCTGGTCATGACCATTCAGCGATGGCGAGTGAGGAACGGGTCTGGGGTGGAATCAGCTCCGCCAAAGAAGATGCATCGACCCCGGCGGGCATTACCCAGGGACCGATCGAGGTCACTGCAATGCAATTCGCCTTCCTGTTCCATTACCCCGGGGCTGATATCACATCAGGGGAACTGCATGTGCCCATAGGACGTCCGGTGAATCTCCGGCTTGAATCCAAGGATGTGATTCATGCCTTCTGGGTGCCTGAATTCCGGCTCAAGCAGGACGTCATCCCAGGGCAACCCACCATGCTCAGCTTCACGGCAACCAAGCCGGGGCGATACCCGATTGTCTGCGCTGAGCTTTGTGGCCCTTATCACGGTGGGATGAGATCCACTGTGGTTGTAGAAGATCCGGAGACGTATGACGCCTGGATCACAACGAACGCCAAACCCCCGGTTACAGAATCATGACTGTTGCCATCCCTCCCTCCAGCAATCAGCCTTCGGCACATCTTCAACCAACAGGCTGGCTGCGTTACTTCAGCTTCAGCGTCGACCACAAGGTCATCGGCTTGCAGTATTTGGTTTGTGGATTCCTCTTCTATCTGATCGGCGGCGCTCTGGCGAGTGCGATGCGCGTCGAGCTGGTCAGCCCCATCTCAGACTTCATGCCCCGGGACGTTTACAACCAGGTGCTCACCCTGCACGGCACGGTGATGATCTTTCTCTGGATTGTGCCTGTGGTGAATGGCGCCTTCGGCAACTACCTGATTCCCTTTTATGTGGGAGCCCGTGACATGGCCTTTCCACGACTCAATGCCGTGGCGTTCTGGATGATCCCGCCAGCTGGCCTGCTGCTGATCAGCAGCTACTTCATCACAGGGGCTTCTGAATCCGGCTGGACGGCCTACCCACCCCTGAGCCTGACAACCCCTGCAGCCGGACAGATCCTCTGGATTCTGAGTGTGCTGTTTTTGGGCGGCAGCTCGATCTTCGGTGGCATCAACTTCCTTGCCACCATCCTCAAGATGCGGCGACCGGGCCTGAAGCTCATGCAGATGCCCATGTACTGCTGGGCGATGCTGGGCACAAGCATTCTTGTTGTGCTCTCAACCCCGGTGCTGGCAGGCACCCTGATCCTGCTCAGTTTCGACATCGTGGTTCATACCGGATTCTTCAATCCCGACCTTGGTGGTAATGCAGTTGTCTATCAGCACCTGTTCTGGTTTTATTCTCACCCTGCGGTGTACATCATGGTGCTGCCGGCGTTTGGTCTGGTCAGCGAGATTCTTCCCCCTCACTGCCGCAAACCACTTTTCGGCTACACAACCATGGTCTATTCGATCATGGCGATCGTGGTGCTGGGGCTGGTCGTCTGGGCCCATCACATGTTCACCAGCGGAACACCTCCCTGGATGCGCCTTTTCTTCACGATCGCCACGGCTTTCATCGCCGTGCCGACCGGGATCAAATTCTTCAATTGGCTGGCAACCCTCTGGGGGGGGCGGATATCCCTGAACAGCGCTGTGTTGTTCTCCTGTGGTTTCATCGTCAACTTCGTGCTTGGTGGGATCACGGGAGTGGCTCTGGCTCAAGTGCCATTCGATGTTCATGTCCATGACACCTATTTCGTTGTCGCCCATTTCCACTACATCGTCTATGGAGGCTCGGTCTTTGTGATCTTTGCCTCGATCTATCACTGGTATCCGAAGTTCACCGGTCGACTGATGAATGAACCCCTCGGCAAGCTGCATTTTCTACTCACCTTCATTGGCTTCAACCTCTGCTTCGCCCCCCAGCACTGGCTCGGGCTCAATGGCATGCCAAGACGGGTGGCTGAATACGACCCGCAATTCACCTTCATCAATCAACTCAGCAGCGTCGGTGCACTGCTGATGGCCATCAGCACATTGCCCTTCCTCTGGAATGTCATCCAGAGCGCGTTCAATGGTGAAGTGGCAGGAGACAATCCCTGGAATGCACTGACGCCTGAGTGGCTGACCAGCTCACCACCACCGGTGGAGAACTGGAAAGGGGAAGCCCCCCTGGTCACCGAGCCCTATGCCTATGGGGTTAAAAACGACAAGATCGACCTGGCTGTGGCCAGTGGCAGCCAACTCTGGGGGAATGGCCGATGACGTCCTTAACCACGTCAGACCAGGAAAAGAGTCTCGAACACGACCAGGAGCATGAAGCCCACCCTGACCATCGCATGTTCGGACTCGCCACATTCCTTGTGGCCGATGGCATGACCTTTGCCGGCTTCTTCGCCGCCTATCTCACCTTCCGGGCCGTGAATCCCCTGCTCCCGGATGCGATCTACGAGCTCGAACTGCCCCTGCCCACTCTCAATACAATCCTGCTGCTGGTCAGCAGTGCGACATTCCATCGCGCCGGGCAGGCCTTGCGTCGTGACCAGGCGGGACTCTGCCAACGCTGGCTTCTGATCACAGCAGGCCTCGGACTGGCCTTCCTGTTCAGTCAGATGGTCGAATATTTCACCCTGCCCTTTGGCCTGACAGACAACCTCTACGCCAGCACCTTCTATGCCGTGACCGGCTTCCACGGTCTGCATGTCACTCTGGGGGCAATCATGATCCTGATTGTCTGGTGGCAGTCACGATCTCCGGGAGGACGGATCACCAGTGCCAATCACTTTCCCTTCGAAGCAGCAGAGCTCTACTGGCACTTCGTAGATGGAATCTGGGTGATTTTGTTCATCATCCTCTATCTGATCTAACGGCAAGGACTCAAAAAGGGCTCAAAAGAGCTCCAAAAGACTCCCCGACATCCAGGTATCAATCAATGCCTTGCCACAGTTGAAAGAAATAGTCAGAATTGATAGGAATGAAGCTGGCAAAATGCTGGTCGGCAAAGAACTCCTGGACAAGGCAAGATCACTCAGCAATCGCTCTGAGGATGAGATTGCACGGGGATGCGGCTACGTCGGGCCGAGTGGTCGTGTACTTAAAAAGAGCTTCTACAGAGCTCTCGTTGAGGCCAAGGGATACAAGCTTCCCTCCAGCGGAGGCTCTGGATCCGGTGGCGGTGTCCGAGGTCGCCAGGCGGAATTTCGCACAAGGGTGCACGGCAATGGCAACCTGCTGATCGGCCACGCCTACACCCGCAAGCTCGGTCTTGAACCTGGGCAGGAATTCCGGATTGAGATTCACCGTGAATCAGGGGCGATCTGGTTGCTTCCCCTTGAAAAAGTCACTCTTGGCGGTGAAAACTCCGATGAGCTGGATCTGCCTGAGTCGAACGACAGCTAGCAGATCCAGGCCAGGGAAGGAAGATCACTGATCACTGCCTGTGCCGATGACAGTGCAAGGTGTCAGTGATCTTCTGGGCCATTCAAATCCCTTCAGGCCATCGCCGGGGGATCCTGATCGTCATGAATCGATGAGCTGAAGGCAATCAGGTCGATACCGCTGAACAGGAAGCTGATCCCGACAAGCACCCCAAGCACCCAGAGCAGATTCCAGAATTTCAGCGTGAGGATCAGCAGACCAAGGATGAAGGTGATCACGCCATTGGCGATCGCCCAGCCAGCACCCGGACGACTGGAGTTGATCAAACCACTGCAAAAGGCGACAACACCTTCCACCAGGAAAACAATCCCGATAGCCAGGGAAAAGGCCGCCACCTGCTCGGCAGCTTCAGCAGGATTGCGGAAGTTGCCGATCATCGAACCGCCGGCGACCAGGAAGAGGGTCGAGACCACCAGACGCCAGAAGCAGATCCAACGGCCCATTCGCCCAGATCTCGCCAGATTGCTGACCCAACCGACGATCCCGCCAACCAGGAACAGCACCGCAATCACACCTGTGGTCCAGAAGGACGCCACCACAGGAAAGATCAGAGCTAAAAGCCCGAGCACGATCAGCAGAATCCCTTCAGCGATGGCAAAGGCCTTGAAGGTTCCCACTGATTCGGATTGTCCGTCTCCAGACATCAAAAAGTCCTTAACTACAGCACCTGCACCTTATGGATAAGGACCAGATCCGACCACCATTTTTCATACACCAGCGCCAAACCTCTGATCAGCTCCATCCATGGCTAGACAGCCAGTCCGTGGAAAGATCAGTGGCCATGGCCTTTGATCCCCGCTCCGACTGAGGCGATCCCTGCAGCAGACGCTCTGCATATTTGGCCATCAGATCAGCCTCGAGGTTGACGACATCCCCCTGACAGAGATGCTGCAACGATGTGGCTGTCCAGGTGTGGGGGATGACGGCGACCCAGAAGCGGCTTCCCGCCTCGGCGCAGCCGGCAACCGTGAGGCTGATGCCATCCACGGCAATGCTGGCCTTCTCGCAGACATAACGACCGAATCGGTGCTCACGCCAACGGAGCTCAAGATGCCAGGACTGGGGCAGGGCCTCGACAACGAGCACCTCAGCGGCGCCATCAACATGGCCACTGACCAGATGGCCGCCAAGGCGATCGGCAAGCCGCACCGCCGGCTCGAGATTCACCACACCGCCGCGATCAGCCTTTGGGCCAAGGGTGGTGCGGGCCAAGGTCTCCTCGCTCACATCAGCCAAAAAGCCATCGGCGACAAGACTCACCACCGTCAGACAGACGCCATCCACAGCAACACTGTCCCCAATTCGGAGGGGGGAAAAAGGCTCACAACCAACCACCAGCAAACCTGATGAACGCCGCTGAACCCGACCAACGGCCTGTACCAGCCCTGTAAACATGGCAAACCCTCTAGAGGAAGCTCACCTCGTCATAATCAAAGCAGGGGAGAGGATCGGCCATGGTCGAAATGAGTGTGGCAGGACTCGCCATCGATGCTTCGACCCGAAGTCCGATTGTGCTGCTGCGGGATTCCACCGGAAGGCGGCAGATCCCGATCTGGATTGACCAGGCCCAGGCCCACAACATCATGGCCGGCATTCAGGGTTCCCCGGTGCCTCGCCCCCTCAGCCACGATCTGATGGTGTCTCTGCTTATAGCCGGCAATCTCCATCTGGAACGGGTGATCATCCACGCCATTGAGGACAGCACCTTCAGAGCGGTGCTCAAACTTCGGGCCATGCATGCAGCAGTGGAGGGGGAGCCGGAAAAAAAGGAGGGCAAAGAACAGGTCAAGCAGCAGGAGCTGCAGCAGCACTCTGCGGCCTTGATTGAAGTGGATTCACGCCCCAGCGATGCCATTGCACTGGCGGTGCGCACCCACTCCAGCATCTGGATGCTGGAAGAAGTTGTGGCCGAAGCCTCGATTGCCGTGGATGAGGAAGCCGATGCCGAGGATCAGGACGAATTCCGCAAATTCGTTGATCAAGTCAGCCCTGCTGCACTGATCCGCCATCTGCAGAATCGCGAACCCGCCACAGACCAGTCATCCGGCGAGTCATCCGGATCGAGCAGTGCTGATCCAAGCTCCAGCCCATGACTCCAGTTCGGCGCCCCTTCGGCCGGGGTCCGGATGTGAGCCTGTTCACCCTGGGGACCATGCGCGCACTCGCATCAGCGAGTCAGATGCTTGCAGTGGTGAGAGCGGCCCTGGCCGCAGGGATCAATCACCTTGAAACCGCCCCCGCCTATGGCCCCGCCGAAACCTTCCTTGGCGCCGCTCTGAGCAGATTGAAGCAGGAGGGCCAGGAGCCCTCCGGCGGATGGGTGATCACCAGCAAGTTGCTTCCCGGCCTGGAGCTGATGGAAGGCCGAAGCCAGTTGACCGGACTGCTCAAACGCCTGGGGCTCTCAAAACTGGACAACCTGGCGGTGCATGGCCTCAACCGCCCGGAACACCTCAACTGGGCCCTGCAGGGCGATGGTGCCGAACTACTGGCCTGGGCGGAAGGGGAAGGTCTTGTCGGCCAGGTGGGATTCAGCAGCCACGGGCCTCTGCCTCTGATCACAAAAGCACTGGACAGCGACCGCTTTCAGTTCTGCAGCCTGCATCTGCATCTCCTCGATCCGGAACGCATGCCCTTGGCTGCCCAGGCCCGCAAAGCCGGCCTGGGGGTGATGGCCATTTCCCCGGCAGACAAAGGCGGGCGCCTACAGGCCCCCAGCCAGACCCTGATCGAAGACTGCGACCCTTTTACACCTCTTCAGCTCGCCTATCGCTTCCTGCTCTCAGCCGGGATCAGCACCCTCACCGTTGGTGCCGCCAACCCAGAGGACCTGCTGCTTGCCAGCCAGATGATGCATTGCGATGGCCCCCTCGAAGCAGAGGAACGTCAGGCCATAGAACAGTTGCGCAGCAAGGCCTGCCAAAGGCTTTCCCCTCAGCAATGCAGCCAATGCAGGGCCTGCCTGCCCTGCCCCATGGAGGTGCCGATCCCTGATTTGCTGCGGCTTAGAAATCTCAGTGTTGGCCATGATCTGCAGGCCTTTGCCCAGGAGCGCTACAACCTGATCGGTCGCGCTGGTCACTGGTGGGAACAGCTTGATGCCAGCGCCTGTGAGCGCTGCGGAGCGTGTCTGCCCCGCTGCCCGGAGCATCTGCCGATACCCGATCTGCTGGCAGACACCCATCAACGGCTGGTGGCCCCACCGCGACGAAGACTATGGGGCTGAGCGCCGCCAACGCTCCTGCAGAGCCGCCTGCTCGCCAGGCAGCAAGGGCGGCAGAGACCAACATCGCTCAAGCACAGCCTGGGGTGGCAAGACAAGTTCACGATGGGCAACGGGCACCCTGGTCAGGGCAGGTTCCAACTCAACCCTGGGCAGAGGAGACATCCATCCATCGGCGAGCAGCTGAGCGAGCATGGGCATGGTCCAGGCCTGCTCAACCCAGGCCTGAGGCAACGGCTCCCTGGTCTGGGCCGAACGAACCAGCAGGGTCCAGCTCAAGGGAGCGCCGCTGTCCGGGAGCACCGCCATCAAGCGGGGATCACGGCGCAGACTGGCCATGCAGCGCTGCAACGGCAGCACCACAACCC
>DASCPR010000293.1:0-4031 GCA_036012625.1 Prochlorococcaceae cyanobacterium Fu_MAG_50 | reverse complement strand
CCGGACTGGGAACGGTTGGAGCCCTTGCCGCAAGCGACCCTCAGACCATCGTTCGACAGACCGGACGCCTCGAAAGGCAGCTCAACAGCGGCAGACCACCTGTCGTTGATCTGGCGACCGCCCACCGCTGGATTGAACTAGCACGCAACAGGCAACTGAAGAACTGACACTGCCCGACCCACAGGAAGAGCTGAAACGTCTCAAATAGAGCTGTTGATTCATGGAGGAAGCAATGAAAACCCTCCCCGCCCTGCTCATTCTGAGCCTGGCAACTGCCCCTGTAGCGCTGGCCTCGCCTCTGCTGGAGAGTGTCAAGAAGAACCCTGACGAGGCCCGTTCCATGTGCCGTCAGTTTCTCGCTCTCAATGCCAAGGGGGTCTCTGCCAATTCAACAAAGGCAATCAACCAGGTTGCGAAGAAACTCAAACTCAGCATCAGAGATGCGGAGATTGTCTCCACCTATGTGATCGGCCTGAATTGCCCGGAAGTCCGCTGAGCCGCCACTGGCCCGGCCGCAGCAGTGCCTTGATGTGATCTCTGGGCTGTTTTCGATCAAACGGCTGTTGCTGAAGACACGGCTGTTTCTGATGACACGGCTGTTGCTGATGACACGGCGTGATGATGCATGGGCTTTAGTCGATGACTGTGGTTTGGCTGATGACTAGGCACTGTTTTAAGTCCTATGGAATCGTGTGATGCCTGTGGAATGGCGTGATGCCACGTTGACCTGCCGGGATCGGGTCAACCTCGTGTCAAGACTCTGGTATCCGCAAACGGAAGGCCCCTGGCCCACCCTGCTGATGCGGCAGCCCTATGGGCGTGCCATCGCCTCAACCGTGACCTATGCCCATCCCAGCTGGTGGGCAGCCCATGGCTATCTGGTGGTGATTCAGGACGTCCGCGGCCAGGGGGACTCGGCAGGGGCATTCAGGGGGTTTGCCCAGGAAGCAGCGGACACCGCTGAGACCCACCTCTGGGTGAGGCAATTACCTGAATGCAACGGGCGACTCGGCACCTATGGCTTCTCCTACCAGGGGCTGACCCAGTTGCTTGCCACCCCTGGAACGCCCCCTCCTGACTGTCTGGCCCCGGCGATGACTGGACTGGATGAAGCGGATCACTGGAGCAGCGAAGGTGGAGCCCCGTGGTGGCACATCAACCTGGCCTGGGGGCTGCAGCTCGCCGCTCTCCAGGCCAGACGCCGCGGGGATTCAGCAACCTGGGAAACGCTTCGGCGCACTCTCGAGGATGGCAGCTACCTCTGGGAAGGGATGCCACTGCTTCAGCAGCATGACCCCCAGGGCATCAGCCTGAAATGGCTGCTCAAGGGGAGCCCCAAGGCTGTAGATCAAACAGCTGTAGAGAAAACAACTCAAGATCAAACAGCTGCTGATCTCGCAACTGCAGAGCTGAGCATTCACGAACCCCTTGAAAGCTGGCTGCGGCAGCCGATGCTTCTACTCGGTGGTTGGTGGGACCCCCACCTCACGGGAATTCTCGACCTTCAGCAGCGCTCAGAGCGGGCCGGCGGCTCACCTGAACTGCATATAGGCCCTGCCACTCATCTGCAGTGGTGGCCTGAAGCTCAGCAGCTGCAGCTCAACTTCTTCAACCGTCATCTCAAGGGCACTGATCAGGGCCGCCAATGCCAGCCGAAACCCCAGCTCTGGAATCTGAGCCGCGATTGCTGGCAGGAAAGCTCAGCGGAACCCGGGCTGAAACCTGCTGAATCTTCCGGCTGGAGCCTTGTCTCTTCAGGGCTGGCCTGCCTCGATACCAACGAGGCAGAGCTTCGGCCCCACGGAGAGGGTGAGGGTGTGCTGAATCTTGTCCATGATCCCTGGCGACCGGTGCCCTCCATCGGCGGCCATCTCAGTCCCCAACCCGGTCCCGTGGATCGCAGCGATGTTGACCGCCGCTCAGATGTGGCGACCTTCACCAGTGCGCCGCTGCAGCAGAGCCTCAGCCTGGAAGGGATCCCAAAACTGGAGATTCAGGTGCAATCTGATCAGCCCGGCTTTGATCTTTGCGCAGCGCTTTCAGTGATCAGAAAGGGGTCCCATAGAACCGAACAACTCACCACTGGTGTGCTGCGGGTGCAAGGGGAAACGGCCCTGAAGCCACTGAATCATCGGCTCATCTTTCAACCACTGCTTGCCGAGCTGATTTCAGGGGACAGACTCCGCCTTTCCCTGGCGGGATCCTGTTGGCCAGCCATCGGGATCAACCCGGGCCACGATCTCGCCATCAGTGGTCCACCATCCGCCGATTGCAGGGTGATCACCCTGACCATGGATCTAGCTGACTCCTCCCTGCGACTTTTGCCTCTGAACTTCGGCAAGATGGCTAACGATTCGCACCAAGAGCCTTGACGTTGTCTGCCTCGCTGCTGGCCCTTTCCCTTGGCCTTCCCGTCAGCGTTATTGCGCTCAGTCCAGCAACGGCTGTTGTGCAACCAGACCCTGTTGTGCAACCAGAGTCTGTTGTGCAACCAGAGCCTGTTGATCAGCAAAGGGCTGTTGCGCAGCTGACTGCTCAGTCGACCAGTCCGAAGACAAGCCTGACTCCAGCCCAGGCCAATGCTGCGGCGCAGATCCTGCTGGATGCCATCGCCGATCAAGACGCCGAGACGATCCACAAGCATCTTTCTGATTCGGTACGCGCCAGCACCTCTCCCGCAAAGATCTCGGCCAAGCTGAAAACGCGGCCAGGGATCAGTTCCTCTCGCATCGTTGATGTGAACGCCGGTCTGGATGACACAACTGTTAATGCCGTTGTGATGACAGCCAATGGAGAGGAACCACTTGTTCTTGTCCTGGATGACAACGGCAAGCTCCACGCCTGGAGGACTGGCGAGATTCTTCCGCTCGAACAAGCAGCGATCGACTTCGTCAAAGACCTCTCCAGCGCTCGCTGGGTCTCGGCACGTTCACGCATGTCCATTGGCTTCCAAAAGGATTTTGTGCCTCAAGACCTGGAGCGCAAATGGAACAAGCTTGTGCGGGTGAGCGGCGGCTTCGAAAAAGTCAAGGACGCCATCGTTGCCAACCAGGGTGGTGAGCAACAGCTTGTTCTGGTGACGGTGGAATTCGGCAATGTCACCGACAATCTGTTCGTGATTTTCGACGGCGAAGGAAAAGTCATCAATGTGGATATTGGCAAGGACTTCGTCTGAAGCTCTCTCACTGCTCGACTGGCCTGCTGATCTAGCCAGGTCCGGATCTGATTGCCAACCCCACCGGGAGTGCATGGGTCAGGCCTAAGCTCCCGGCCAATGTCGCTGTTGCTCCATGACCTCCAGTGTTGTTCTGAACTGGCTGGAGGATGACGCACAACGCCTTGTTGAGTGTCGACACGAACATCCCTTCGCAGTGCTTGGCCCCCATCTCCATGAGGGGCAGTGGATCGTTCGCTTCTGGTGTCCTGAAGCCAGTGAGGTGTCACTGATCTGGGATGGCGGCACCTGTCCGATGGTGACGCCCAACCACCCCTGGATCTTCGAGGCCGTTCTCAATCGAGATCCAGGCAGCAGCTACCGGGTCCGTGTGAGCCGGGGTGGAATCACCCATGAACAGCATGATCCCTGGGCCTTCCGCGAGGAATGGATGGGGGAGGTCGACCGTCATCTTTTTGCAGAGGGCAACCATCACCACATCTGGCGCCACATGGGCGCTCACCTTGTCGAACGCCAGGGTGTCAGCGGGGTGATGTTCTGCCTCTGGGCCCCCAATGCCCGCAGCGTGGCTGTGCTTGGCGATCTCAACAGCTGGGATGGTCGTTATCACCCCATGCAGCAACGGCTTGGCGGGATCTGGGAACTGTTCATTCCCGGACTCGAACAAGGTGCGATCTACAAGTACGAGATCCGTTCAGCGGAGGGGCACTGCTATCAGAAGGCCGATCCCTACGGATTTCAACATGAAGTGCGCCCGGACACCTGCTCAGTGGTCTCCAGGCTTGACCGGTACAGCTGGCAAGACAGCAACTGGATTCAGCAGCGAGACAGCAGCGATCCCCTGGACCAGCCGATC
>DASCPR010000292.1:0-12294 GCA_036012625.1 Prochlorococcaceae cyanobacterium Fu_MAG_50 | reverse complement strand
TCAAAGACTGGCGCCACCAGGACGCTGGCTTCCGGGAAGATCCCCATGAACGTCACTACTTAAGGGCAAACCCCCACATGCATTTGCTCGAGGCTTTTTTAGCCTGGGAAGAGCTCGCCAAAGAGCAAGACAGATCATGGGCGGCAGAGTCAGACAAAATTGCTGAGCTTGCACTGAATCGATTGATCGACAAGCAGACTGGGGCAATCTCAGAGTTTTTCAACAACAACTGGCTGCCAGAAAAAGAGTTGAAAGATCAAACTATTGAGCCTGGACATTTATTTGAATGGAGCTGGTTGCTATCGGAATGGGGCAGACGAAGGAACAGCGAGCAGGCCCTCAAGCATGCGCTTGAATTAACATGCTTAGGGGAGAAGCATGGAATCGACTTGATTCGTGGCGTGGCGATCAATAGCCTCGAGGGAACATTCTCGCCCCTGAATAAAAAGGCGAGGCTATGGCCGCAGACCGAACGGATCAAAGCCTGGCATGCCATTCTTCACTCTCCAGAACTTTCCTGCGAACAACGGGAGAATGCCGAGAGGAGTCTGATACTTGCGATTGCAGGCTTGCAAGCCTATTTCAAAACATCGCCCCTGGGATCCTGGCATGAAGAGATGAACCTAAATGGTCAATTTTCAGCGAAGCCAATGCAAGCCAGCGGCCTTTACCATCTCACCCTTACAGTGCACACACTCGTCAAATGTCAGGATCAAGCCTGAACATCAGCAATCTCCAGCAACCATCAATCACCCTGAAAGAGCCAGAAGCAGATCAAGGCTTGGGCAAGCCTGATTGGCCAAATCTTGCCACTCAAATCTGATGATCTCGAGGGCTTAACCGTTGCGCATTTCTGCATACAACACCTTGAACCGCGCCTGCTGCAATTTGTGGTTCACCAGGGCCTCCGGATAACCACGCCTTTCCAGGGCAGGGAGATCACCACTGATCAGATCAGCCGTGGCCACATGGGCAAGTTCGGGCAACCAGCGGCGGATATAGCTGGCATCCGCGTCGAACTTGCCGGCCTGGGTGGCTGGATTGAAGATCCGCAGTGGCTTGGGATCCATGCCACTGCTCGCACTCCACTGCCAGCCGCCGTTGTTGGCGGCCAGATCGCCATCAACGAGATGTTCCATGAACATCTGCTCCCCCCAGCGCCAGTCACAGATCAGGTCCTTGACCAGAAAGGAGGCCACAATCATGCGGCAACGGTTATGCATCCAACCGCTTTGACGCAGTTGACGCATCGCTGCATCAATGATCGGCATGCCCGTCATCCCATCCCGCCAGGATTCAAACCAGAGGCGGTTGTTCTGCCAGGGGAACTTGCGCCAATGGGGGCGATAAGGCCCCTTGGCCAGCTCAGGGAAGTGGAACAGAGCGTGCTGATAGAACTCACGCCAGGCCAGCTCCTGCTCCCAGATCTGAATCGAGCGCAGCTGCTCTTCACTACGGGCGAGCAAACGAGCCGACTGCGCAGCTTCCCAGGCCTGTCGGGCACTGATGGTGCCGAATCTGAATGCAGCACCGAGGCCGGAGGTGCCGGAATCAGCAGGAAGGTTGCGCCCCAGCTCGTAACTCAGCAGCGCCCCGCCATCGCAGAAAAGCTGAAGCTGGCTCTGGGCCGCCGCTTCCCCGGGGCGGCAAGGGCAGAGATCAAGACCCGCAAAACCATGATCACGCCGCAGGGAGGCCAGATCAACACTGCATTGCTGGAGCCAACCGCCGGCCTTGAGGGCCCCCTCCTCCTGCGAACTGAGATCCAGCAAACCAAGGGGAGCCTTCAGGGGTACTGGCTTGAGCTCTTCCACCAAAGCCCGCCATTTTCTGAAGAAAGGCCCATAGACGCGATAAGGGTCCCCTGCGCCAGTGCGCAACTGATCCGGCCCAACCAGCAGCTGATCCCACTCCACCAGCACCTGGCGGCCATCCGCCTGCAGCCTTGCCGCGACCTGTCGGTCCCGCTGCCGTGAACAAGGGGCCAGCTCCCTGTTCCAGTGGACCCGCTCCACCTTCAACTGAGCAGCAAGCTGCGGCAGCAGCTCAAGCGGATCCCCCTCCAGAATCAGCAGACGGCTGCCGGCCGTTTGCCAGCGCTGCTGCAGCTCCACCAGGCTCTCGGCCAGGAACCAGCGACGCGCCGGCGCAATCAGGGATTCAACCTGCTTCCCCTGCCACTGAGCGGGCTCGAGCACGAACACCCCTGTCAGCGCTGGAGTGATCGCCGCCGCTGCCGCCAGGCTGAGGTTGTCGCTGAAACGCAGATCGCGCCGATGCCAGAACAGCCCTCGCCCCGCCATCAACTTGCCAGCAACTGCCGGGCCCGGTACCAGGCCGTGATGCTTTTGCCATCGAGCAATTCATCGCCGCTGGCGATCTTGGCGTCCAGTTCTGCAGCCGTTAAATGCAGCACCTCGAGATCCTCGTCTTCATCCCCGGGCGGACGGTCCGTCAGCAGGGAGAGCTCCCGGGCGAGAAACATATGAATCCGCTCATCGGCATATCCGGGTGCCGGCAGCATCACCCCCAGGGAATCCCAGCGCGCCGCGCTGTATCCGGCCTCCTCGGCCAGCTCCCGCTGCATCGAACCCTGGGGATCCTCGCCGGGCTCCAGGGTGCCGGCAGGGAACTCAAGAATGCGCTGAGCCACGGCAAAGCGATATTGACGCAACACCACCAAGCGCCCATCGTCTGTGATCGGCACAGCCAGGGAGGCGCCGGGATGGCGAATGATGCCGAAGGTTCCCTCCACACCCATAGGCAACTGGATCCGATTGATTTCAAAACGGATCTTGCGGGCATCCAGGGACGCCTCAGTCTCAAGAACCCTGGAAGGCTCAGGGGGCGGCAGGGGCGCCATCAGCAGAACTGGTGAATGGCCCACCAGCATGGCCGCTGAAGTCCCACAAGCGCGGCAATCAGCAGCAGCAGAGTGGTCTATTCCGGCCAGCCGGGCTGAGGGTCAAGCCGCTGCAGCTGATCCGCCGAGGTGTTGATGGCCGCAAGCAGAGGTGCCAGCACAAAGCTGCGTTCAAGCAGCCGTGGATGGGGGAGTGTCAGGCGGGGGTGCTGGATTTGCAAGCCATCCCAGGCAAGCAAATCCAGATCAAGGCAACGGGGGCCCCATCTCTCCAGCTCAGCAGCGCGGTTGCGACCGAACTGCGCTTCGAGGCTATGCAGCCGCTCCAATAAAGCCAGTGCTGCCAGCTCAGAGGGCAGCCGCAGGCCCATCGCCGGGCCATCCACCACCAGCACAGCATTGAGGTAGTTGGGTTGCTCCGCTGGTCCCCCGACAGGACGGGTCTCAAACAGAGGCGACCAGCGCCAGCGCAAAGCCAAGGGCTGCCTGGACACCTCATCAGTGATTGACAGCTTCAGCCAGTCAGCAATGGCAGCCTGCAACTCTGGCCTGAGTGCCTCCAGGGTTTGCCGCGGCGAACCGATCCGACCGGGCAGATTGGCACCAAGAGCCACCACAAGGGTTCCGGGATCAGCGAGACTGACGCACACGTGAACGGAAGCAAGCGGAGAGCGTCCATGCTGACAAGCGGATCGAAAGCTGCAGGCCAGTCGACCTCCAGCGATCGAGCCGCAACGTTGATGGCGGCTCGAGCCTTTCCCCTGGCTGCGATCACCGGACACGGCACCCTGAAGCTGGCACTGCTGCTTGCGGCCGTTGATCCAGGCCTGGGCGGTGTGGTGATCGCCGGCGGCAGGGGCACCGGCAAATCCGTGCTGGCCAGGGGGCTGCATGCACTGCTGCCCCCGATCGACATTGTTGAATCCCCCCAGGGGAGCTTCTCCCGCAATCTCGATCCACAACGACCGGATGAATGGGATGCACCCACCAAGGCATCACTGACGGGGGAGATCCCCACAAGAGTGCAGCCGGCACCTTTCGTGCAGGTGCCCCTCGGAATTACAGAAGACCGACTGGTGGGTGCCGTGGATGTAGCAGCCTCCCTCGCCAGCGGATCACCGGTCTTCCTGCCGGGCCTGCTGGCGGAGGCTCATCGGGGCGTGCTCTACGTCGATGAGCTCAACCTTCTGGACGACAACATCATCAATCTGATCCTGGCCGCCAGCGGGGCAGGTGAAAACAGGGTGGAGCGGGAAGGGCTCAGCCTCAGCCATCCCTGCAGGCCCCTGCTGATTGCCACCTACAACCCGGAGGAAGGCGCGATTCGCGATCACGTGCTCGATCGCTTTGCCATGGCCCTCTCCGCGGACCAACTGATCAGCACCGAACAACGGGTTGAGATCACGGAGGCCGTGTTGGCCCATGGACAGAGCACGGACGATTTCGCCGCCCGCTGGGCTGAGGAAACGGATGCTCTGGCCACCCAGCTGCTGCTGGCACGCCAATGGCTGCAGGATGTGAAGATCAGCCATGAACAGATCGAATACCTGGTCAGGGAGGCGCTCCGCGGAGGTGTGGAAGGGCATCGCTCCGAGCTCTATGCCGTGCGGGTTGCCAGAGCCCACGCAGCCCTCAGTGGGCGGGATCAGGTCGAAGCCGATGACCTACAGGTCGCGGTGCGACTGGTGATTGCGCCAAGGGCCCTGCAACTGCCACCCCAGGAGGAGCAGATGGAACCGCCGCCCCCTGAAGACCAGCCCCCACCACCCGGGGAACAAACTCCGGATGAGCAGGAACAGCCCCCTGAAGATCAGGAGCAGCAGGAGGAGAACGACCAGCAGGACAACGAGGATCAGGATTCCCCTGAGGACGAGGCCCCGCCATCGATCCCTGAGGAATTTCTGCTGGATCCTGAAGCGGTCGCCATCGATCCCGATCTGCTGTTGTTCTCCTCGGCCAAATCAAAGAGCGGCAACAGTGGCAGCCGTTCCGTTGTGCTCAGCGACAGCCGCGGCCGCTATGTCAAACCGATCCTGCCCCGGGGTCCCGTCCGGCGGATCGCCGTTGATGCAACCCTCAGAGCCGCCGCCCCTTATCAGAAAGTTCGCCGCGCCAGGGAACCACAGCGAACCGTGATTGTGGAGGAGGGGGACCTGCGGGCCAAGCTGCTGCAGCGCAAGGCCGGTGCCCTGGTGATCTTCCTGGTGGATGCCAGTGGATCAATGGCGCTCAACCGCATGCAGAGTGCCAAGGGTGCGGTGATCCGCCTGCTCACCGAAGCCTATGAAAACCGCGATGAGGTGGCACTAATCACGTTCCGCGGCGATCAGGCGGAGGTGCTGCTACCACCCACCAAATCGATCACCGCCGCTCGCAGGCGGCTGGAATCCATGCCCTGTGGTGGTGGATCACCCCTGGCCCACGGTCTCACCCAGGCGGCACGTGTGGGTGCCAACGCCCTGGCGACAGGGGATCTAGGCCAGGTTGTGGTGGTGGCGATCACAGATGGGCGCGGCAATGTCCCCCTGGGACTTTCCCTGGGGCAACCCCAACTGGAAGGGGAGGAACCCGTGGATCTCAAACAGGAGGTGCTGGATGTGGCCTCTCGCTACCGCATGCTCGGCATCAAGCTGCTGGTGATCGATACCGAAAGAAAGTTCATCGGCAGCGGCATGGGCAAGGATCTGGCCGAATCCGCTGGCGGCAAATATGTTCAGCTGCCGAAAGCCAGCGATCAGGCGATTGCCGCTGTAGCCCTGGAAGCGATCAATACGGTGACCTGAAGGCTAAAACTCGCAGCAAGCTTGCAGCCAACGAATTGACCAGGAAATATTGAGCAGAAAAGGATAGTTAACAGGCCAACCTGGCAGAAAAATGACTGGCCAACTCAGCAGGTATGGGATGGAACTGATCACTGATTGGGGCCTAAGCCTCAGGGATTGGTGGATCTCGCATCGGTCTGAGCGGGATAAAGCTCATTGAAAAATTCACCAAGGCCAATGGTGACGCTGCGCACACCCTTCATGAATTCTGGATCTGCCGTGAGTTTCTCCACATCGCCACCGACTGCATCAATCGTTGCCGTTAACGCGCGAGCGTTGCTCACAGTCTGCTTTAAATCACTCAGTGTTTTGGGGTTATCAAGAGTCGCCATCATGTTGTTGAGATGACCGGTTGCATCAGCAGCATTGAGGCTGGCCTTATTCAGATTCCTGATCATCGGTTCGGCCCGGACAATCTCCTTGCGGAGCTGCTTAATCAATTCGTCCGCATCTCTTGCCGTGGAATCAAACTGCTTCATAGAATCGACCATATTGGTGACCAACTTCTCCTTCTGGGCCTTATTCAGAATCGACTGCAGCGTTTCCATCACAGTGGACATGCTTGCCGCTTGCTGGCCTGAGATCCTGGCGCCATCACAGAGCACAATTTTGCTGGCAGCACACCGTCTCGAGTGGGGTAGAGGGGCATCAGCCGGCACAGGATTGCCACGACTGATCAGATTCACCTGAGAATCCCCGCCCAGCAAGGAACCAGAAGCGACAGTGGCAAGCACCGGCAGAGGCATGCGTAGATCGCTCTGATTGATTTCGAGGGTGGCCCTGACAAATTCAGGGGTGACCTCAATGTTTTCAACAGCACCGACAAAAATTCCTCGGTAGGTCACCGGGGATCGTTCCGCAAGTCCGCTGGCATTGGCGAAATCAACCGTCACCCGCCAGACCTTGGCTCCGAGCTCAACCCCCCTGAGCCAAAGCATGGTTGCGGCAAAACCAGCCACCGCTCCGACGAGGGAAAATCCGACAATGGCTTCACGAACACTGCGACGCATGGAGATCAGTGGTCCGCAGGTTGCATGGGTCCATGCAGATTACCTGTCCGGAACTGTTCCACATAGGGGTTGTCCGATTGCCTGAATTCCTCAACAGACCCCTGCCACTGAAATTGACCGCCATAAAGCATCAGGATCCGCTCAGCAGAACGCTCAATCGTGCTGCGCACATGGCTCACCACCATCGAACAACCACGGGCAACAGTGGTGGTTTTGACAATCAGGTCTTCAATCCTTGTGCAAGCCACAGGGTCAAGTCCAGCCGTGGGCTCGTCATAGAGCAGCAGGGGCATCGCATCGGCATCCCGATCAGGATCATCAATCAAGGCCCTGGCAAAGCTGACACGTTTCTGCATGCCACCGCTGAGCTCACCAGGGTATTGATCCGCCACTTCATAAAGCCCCACAGCTTCAAGGCAAGCCATCACCCTGTCGTGAATCTCCGCGGCACTGAGCCGACCACTGCGCATCAACAGAAAGCCAACGTTTTCCTCAACCGTGAGTGAAGCCAGCAAGGCTGGGTTCTGAAACACAAGCCGAACATCTGGAGGCTGGGCCTGATCCAGACGCAGGTAATCCTGGGGTTCACCGAACAGGCGCAACTCTCCTGCCGTAGGCATCTGCAGGCCAGCCAGGAGTCTGAGCACCGTGGATTTGCCAGCCCCGGACGGACCCACAACCGCAAGCCGCTCGCCGGGCCCCATGCTCAAGTTGACAAGATCAAGCACCGGTCTGGAGCCCCACTGCATGGTGAGATCACGCATCTCCACCACTGGTGCGCTTTGGGGCACAGAGATTACGGACGAATAACAACGACATCTTGCCTGGGATGCCCAGCCAGTGAAGCTTCCTTAAAGTTAGGGACACGATCTCTGGCCTGGCCACCCCAGCGCATGTGACCTCGCCGTTCCAGCCCTCCCCCAACCGCAAGCAAGCCAGACGCGGCGCCAAGCAGCGCAGCAATGGCGATCTGCACACAGCCAGGCAGAAAGGCCTTGTCAGCCGTTCTCGGCAAGCGGTGCTTTGGCTGCAACCGGGACTTGTGGTCAAACGTTGGCTGCTGACCTCTGGTCTTGGCTTGTTGATGGCGCTGCTTGGCGCTGCGGTCTGGGCCGATCTCAAGCCGATCTACTGGGTTCTGGAGACGTTGACATGGCTCTTGGGAACCATCACCAACGTGATGCCACGGAACATCACCGGACCCCTGGTGCTGATCATCGGCGCAATCTTGCTGCTCTGGGGGCAAAGCCGCAGTTTCGGCTCGATTCAGGACGCCCTGGCCCCAGATAAAGACACGGTTCTTGTCGATGCGCTACGGGCAAAAAGCAAACTCAACCGTGGGCCAAACATCGTCGCCATCGGTGGAGGCACCGGACTTGCAACTCTGCTCAGTGGCCTCAAGCGTTACAGCAGCAACATCACGGCGATCGTTACCGTCGCCGATGACGGAGGCAGCAGCGGAGTTCTGCGCAGAGAGCTGGGCGTGCAGCCCCCGGGTGATATCCGCAACTGCCTGGCAGCCCTGTCCACGGAGGAACCCCTGCTCACCCGCCTGTTTCAGTACCGCTTCTCTGCGGGAAGTGGACTTGAGGGCCATAGCTTCGGCAACCTTTTCCTCTCAGCCCTATCGGCGATCACCGGCAATCTCGAATCGGCGATCACCGCCTCAAGCCGTGTCCTGGCGGTGCAGGGCCAGGTTGTCCCCGCCACCAATGTGGATGTTCGACTCTGGGCGGAACTGGAAAACGGCTCACGCATCGAAGGGGAATCGGCCATCGGCAAGGCTCCGAGTCCGATCGTGAGGCTCGGCTGCCTGCCAGAGCAACCGCCGGCCCTGCCACGGGCCCTGGAAGCGATCGCCCAGGCTGATCTGATTCTTCTCGGCCCTGGCAGTCTTTACACATCTCTTCTGCCGAACCTGCTTGTACCGGAACTGGTGACAGCGATTCAACGCAGTAAGGCGCCGAAGTTGTATATCTGCAATCTGATGACGCAGCCCGGCGAAACCGATGGCCTTGATGTGATCGGGCATCTACGGGCGATCGAAGCCCAGCTCGCAAGCCTTGGTATCAGCAAGCGACTGTTCGGAGCCGTGCTTGCTCAGGATGCAATCAATCCATCAACACTTCTGGATCACTACAGAACCAAAGGTGCAGAGCCGGTCCGCTGTGATTTACGCCAACTCAAGGCCCAGGGCTATGAGGTTCTGCAAGCCCCCCTGCAGGGTGCCAGAGCAACAGCCACACTGCGCCATGACCCTCGCAGCCTGGCCCTGGCCGTGATGCGCTTCTACAGAAACCACAAGCGGGTTGCGCCTCAACAGGCAAGCTCATGAAGGCAGACAACCCAATCCTCGAGACAGCCGATCACGAAGGCCACTGATCAGGAAAGCAGCAATTACCAGCAAGCCAAAAAACTGTTCAGAAAAACAAGGATTCAATCAGAAAACAATTTTTCAACAAGTCCAGAGAAACAAACCACAGTCGATTAAAAACCGTCTCAATGCCTTTGATCTATTGCACTAATAAGCGTCCTGCATCTCATAAAAATCAGGCTGGACATAATCCTTGCGCAACGGCCAGCCTTTCCAGTCTTCCGGCATCAACAAACGCTTGGGATGGGGGTGGCCATCAAAATTGATCCCGAACATGTCGAATGTTTCCCGCTCCTGCCAATCTGCACCGCGAAAGAGTCTATAGAGACTTGGCAGACTTGGGGTCCCCTGGCGTGGCAGAAAAACCTTCAGGCGAACTTCCCGCAATGCTGCCTGAGATTGATCAGCAAGGGATTGTTCAATCCATTCCTGCATCGCCACCAGGTGATAGAAACAGACCAACTGCAAGCCAGGCCCCTCGTCATAACCACCCTGGCATTGGAGATGGTCAAAACCATGGTTCTTAAGCGCTGAGGAAATCACCGGTAGGGCCGAGGGCTCAACGCGGATCATCTCCACACCGATATGGTCTGGCTCAAGGGGGGTGTGCTGAAGCCCCTGCTTGATCAACCATTGACTCACGGGGCCTCGATCAGGGTCTGCAGGAACAGGGCTGGAGGCCTGCTTGCCATCGGCTTGGTTCACAGCTTTTGAATCAACATCTACCGAAGGCTTGGTATCTATTTGCTTGGCCTCTGTTTTCTGACCATCTTCAGGTTTCGTTTGTGAAGCCTGCTCAGCCGCCCCAGCCGCATTGTCACGATCAGATTGAGGGGGTGATGTCTCACTCATGATTCTCAGATGACAGGGAAATAGTCTCAGCCAGTGGCTCGGATTCCTGAGTCGCCAGAGGCAAGCCGGTACCAGGACTCAATGCTGCCTGCTGAGTTTTTGCCAACAGATATGCCCCTGTCACAACAGGCTCAACTCTTTTCATCTGATGGCCAATTGTGTAATACCGGTGGGTCGGCTCATGCTTTCGGCGCTCCAGAAATGACTCATTGCCCACCTTCTTGCGCAGTTTGATCACAGCATCAAAAATTGCCTCTGGCCGAGGCGGGCATCCGGGCAGATACAGGTCAACTGGAATCAACTTGTCAACGCCTCGAACAACAGTGGTTGAATCAGCGCTGAACATCCCCCCCGTGATCGTGCAGGCACCCATGGCAATGACATATTTAGGCTCCGGCATCTGTTCATAAAGCCGCACAAGGGCTGGAGCCATCTTCATCGTCACCGTACCGGCCACAATCAGCAGATCAGCCTGCCGTGGTGAGCTGCGAGGGACCAGCCCGAAGCGATCGAAGTCGAAGCGAGAGCCAATCAGAGCGGCGAATTCAATGAAGCAGCATGCTGTTCCATAAAGAAGGGGCCAGAGGCTGCTGAGCCTGGCCCAGTTGTGCAGATCATCGAGGCTGGTGAGGATGATGTTCTCACTGAGATCAGTGGTCACCGCAGGGGCCCCAACGGGACCACAACTGGCTTCGCGTAGATCACGCACCGCAGTGATGGAGGGTGCTTCAGGAGACGCTGCTTCAGGCATGGACTTTGCCGAATTGATGGTCAGGTGCTTCAGTCATGGGATCAGCTCCACTCAAGAGCGCCTTTGCGCCAGGCATAGGCCAGTGCCACAACAAGAATGGCGATGAAGATCATGGCCTCGATGAAAGCCAAGAGGCCAAGACGATGGAAGGACACCGCCCATGGATAAAGGAAAACGGTCTCGACATCAAAGATGACAAAAACCAGGGCAAACATGTAATAACGAATATTGAACTGAATCCAGGCTCCCCCAATAGGCTCCATGCCTGATTCGTAGGTGAGTTCCCGCTCTCCCAGCCGGCTGCGGGGAGAGACAATCTTGTTGGTCACCAACGCCAGTACGGGTACAGCGGCAGCGATCAACAGGAAGCCGAGAAAGGCGTCGTAACCCGCCAAGGCAAACATGAACTGGCCCAAACTCAACAGCACTCTCGCATTGAGGGCTGCAGATCCAACGCCTCGATTCGCTCAGCTGACACAAGCCCCCAGGCACCGATAGAGGCCGATAGAGTTTGTGAGCCCGCCAAGACAGCTTTGAGCGACGACACAACACCAGCAGTTGAGCCGGCTGTTGCTGGCGTCGGGGATCAGCCCGCTACACCCCCTCGAGACCATCGTTTCGAGTGCAGAAGCTGTGGCTATATCTATGAACCGGATGAGGGCCTCAAGAAACTGAACATCAGCAAGGGAACCCCCTTCTCTGAACTGGATCCGGCCAGCTTTCGCTGTCCGGTCTGTCGCGCCAAAGTTGGTGCCTTCCGCGACATCGGACCCAGCAACAGACCAAGCGGTTTCGAGGAGAACCTCGATTTCGGACTCGGAGTCAACAGACTCAAACCAGGCCAGAAGAATGTGCTGATTTTTGTGGGAATGGCCCTTGCCTTGGCCTTCCTGCTATCGCTTTACACACTGAATTGACCCGCTTCCCGTTGATGGATTCCAGATTCATGACCCGTCTGTTCCAGCCATTGCTCAACCTGCTGCTTGTGGTCGTCATCGGCATCGGACTTTCGGGCTGTGTGACCACAAGCCTGCCGATGGCGTCTTCAAGCCCCTGGCAAGCCCTGGATCTCAACACCAAGGCCAATCCTCTGGATGTGAGTTTCTCGGATGCAAATCATGGGTTTCTGGTGGGAACCAACCGCATGATCCTGGAAACCAGTGATGGCGGAGCAAGCTGGCAACAACGGGATCTCGACCTTCCCGAAGAGGAGAACTTCCGCCTGATCAGTATCGACTTCCGCGGCGATGAAGGTTGGCTCGCAGGACAACCAGGCCTGGTAATGCACAGCAAAGACGCGGGCCAGACCTGGACCAGGCTGGTGCTGGATGCAAAACTTCCAGGCGACCCTTATCTGATCACTTCACTGGGCTCCAACAAAGCAGAACTGGCCACCAATGTGGGTGCGGTGTATAAGACCAAAAACGGTGGGGCAAGTTGGGAAGCTGAGGTGAATGAAGCCGCTGGCGCCGTAAGAGACCTGCGCAGGAACAAAGATGGCAACTATGTGAGTGCAAGCAGTCTTGGCAATTTCTACGCCAGCTTGAATGCTGATGAAGACAACTGGAAGAGTCACCAAAGGCCAAGCAGTCAGCGAGTTCAAACCATTGGCTATCAACCGA
>DASCPR010000291.1:0-1922 GCA_036012625.1 Prochlorococcaceae cyanobacterium Fu_MAG_50 | reverse complement strand
CAACAGGCTCGTCATTGCCGTCTTTGGCCTCCAGCAGTTGGTGATGGCCCGGACATCGGGGAACTCCAAGCACTGACGAGTCCAGCATTGAAGAATTCTCGCCTATACAGGTGATCCATTCCCTGAATTCCTGGGTGATGGCATAACTATCCTCGTAGTTTTCTGCGTTGTCGAGAACTGCAATCCGCGTTTTTGCCCAGCAGGTGGCAACACTCACTCGTCGTTCAAATGCGGCATTCATGTACAAAAGTCCCCATATGGCGACCAGAATGCATGCTCATGGGCCGTTTTTCGGGCCTTAATTTGCAGAACGTCGCATTTTTCTCTACGAATAAGTGTGTTCAACGCTGCAAAAAACCTGGAAGTTCCGGCGTGCGCAGGCGAATCACCGCTCCCGCACCATCGTTCACAGCTTCCAGGGGCAGGCTTGCACCGCGATAGCCAGCGGCTGTTTCTTCGTTCGGGTTTTCATCGACTCGGCTGCGAATCAGATAGGGCTCAGACCATGACCAGCTGCGGGCATAACCCAGCAGCAGCGGATCTGCAGGAGCGAACACATGGGATGGCTGCCGGGGAATGTCTTCAGAGTTGGCCTGCTCCGCCGAGATCCGCACGGCTCGGGTGATTCCCTGCAGGAATCGGCTGCGGGTCACAACCGTGGTGAGGTAGGCGACCACCCGTAGCCTCGGCGCATCAAAGCCCTCGGCACACATATCGATGCTGACCAGCCAGTCGGCATCTCCTGACTGAAAGCCCGCAAGACGTGCACTTGCCTGGCTGTCCTGGGAATGCACTAGGTCAACGCGATCACCCTTGCTTTCAAGGGCTCTGCTGATTTCCTCGGCATGCTCAATGTCCCTGGTGATCACCAGTCCAGCGGCTTCTGGATGCTGGCTGCGCAGTTTGGTCAGTTGAGACCTGGCCTTCTTCAGCACTTCTCCGGCAATGCTGCCTTTCCCGGAAAGCCTGATCGCCCGGCGCAGATTGCGAGCTCGCCAGCTTTCCCGTTGTTCGGCGGAAAGGGGAGAGACATCACGATCAGGCTGGCCTTCAGGACTGTGTTCCACCCAGCCATCCTGAAAGTGGAAAACAAGGGGACGCACATCACCTGCGGCGATCAGATCCCTGGGCTCCACACAAAGATCAGGGCTGATCTGCTCCATCAGCTCGCCGTTGGTCTCAACGCGCACCTTCCTGGCGGCGCAGAAGGCCAGGTTGTCCGCCCGGAATGGGGTTCCTGTCAGCCCAAGCCTGAGTCGGCTGCGGTTGGTGAGATCCAGGAAGGTCTTTCCCCAGGCAGGACCTTCCGGCTCTTCTGGATCCACGCCGAGGTGATGGGCTTCATCGGCAATTGCCAGCAGGTCGTCACCGGCCCAGCCATCAAGCTCCGCGGCCAGGCTCTCCAACTGGCGCCCGGCTCCCTGATAGGTCACCAACCAGCCTTCGGCTTGCATCTGCTCTGGTGCCTGCTCAGCAGAATGGACCCAGTCCTGCAGATCCAGGCCCAAGCGCTTTGCCGCCTGATGCCACTGCAGAGCAATGGACGTGCGATGGCAGAACACCAGCAGCTTGCCCAGCCGTGCTTCTTTCTGCATGGCCTGGAAGCTGAACAGGGCGCCGAGGGTTTTACCTGCTCCTGGACCGGCATGGACAAGCACATCTCTGCCCTTCTGGGAGTTGGGAATCAAGCGACGCCTGACGAGATGGATCAGTTGCTGCTGCCAGAGACGCGGTCGCAGCGTGGCTTGCGCTGATGGTGCCGGCAGGTCAAAGGAGGGAGGGTTGATGACTGAACTTGGCAAGATGAGTCTTTTTAACCATTCCAAACCGGTTCGGCATCTTTAGCTTCCGGCCATCAGCCTTCGGGGTTTTCGGCCCCCTGCCGCCATGGTCAAACGCCGCCATTCCAAAGATCCAAAACG
>DASCPR010000290.1:0-2276 GCA_036012625.1 Prochlorococcaceae cyanobacterium Fu_MAG_50 | reverse complement strand
GTTCCAGATGGATCAGCACAGGTGCGCAGAGGAGCGCGATGACAAGAACAACCCCTACGGCCGTGATCGAACTGATCACCACAAGACCGGTGATCACGGTTGTGGCAAAACGAATCTGGGTCACGGGCCGTTGCGCTGCAACAGCGCCGTCAGGATCCACGCCGAGGAACACCATGTCCTGATAGCGGGTCACCATCAAGAACAGCAGGACAGCGGCAACAATCACAGTGCGGATCAGATCGCTGAGATCCCCAGCCAGTAGATCGCCAAACAAGATCGATTCCAGATCGATACGGGCTCGAAGCAGCGGTATCAACAGAACACCCAGAGCTGTGAACCCCGCCAAGACGGTGTTCATCACGCCCTCCTCGCGACCTTTGAAGCGATGGTTCAGCCGTTCGGCCAGCAAAGCGCCGAGCAGCCCACTGAATAAACCGCCGATGAGCGGATCCAGCTCAAAAGCCAGGGCCAGCACTAGCCCCGGGAGCACCGCATGAGCGATCAAGTTGGCCTGGAGAAGGCGGCGCTGGGTAATCAGCAAAGCTCCTGTCGCCGGGCAGATCAGACCCACCAGGAAGGACAGCAGCAGTGGTGTCAACCACCAGATGTTGATGTCAACCACAGCAATGACTTCCCATCATGCAGGTCATGTCGTTGAGGCTTTCACGTACGTCATCGGGAGATCCGTTGGCCAGGACGCGACCATCGAGCACAACGACCCGGTCATAGCTGTTGAGGGCTTGTCCCCAGTCATGGCTGCTCACCAATAAGGCCTGGCCTGATTCCGCTTGTTGACGCATCACTGTCAGCAGATGTTCCCGTGTTGGCGGGTCAGTGGCACTGCAAGGTTCATCCAGCAAGAGGATGCTCGTCTGTTGCATCAGCGCTCTGGCCAATAACACCCGTTGCTGCTGACCACCGGAGAGTCGACTGAGCCTTCGAGAGCCAAGACCATCAAGGCCAACCTGCTTGAGCAACGTCTCCGCAGCGAGCTTCTGGCCTCCAGTCTGCTTTCGAGCTCTGCCAAGGCCCACCATCTGGGTGACGGTGATCGGAAACGTCCAGTCAATGGCCGCCCGTTGTGGCATCAGGGCAATGCTGCCATTGCTTTCAATCTTGCCTTGACTTGCGCGGAGCTGACCCTGGAGAAGATGGAGCAGGGTGGTTTTGCCAGCACCGTTTGGACCGACAAGGGCAGTGAGCGTCCCTGGCAGAAGCTCCAGATCAACGCTCTTGATTGCCGAAGCATTGCCGTAGTGATAGGAGACCCCTCTCGCTTTGAGGCTGGGAGCGACAGGTTCAGGGTCAGATCTCAAGCCATTACCCCATTGAGCTGGTACGGATAGTGAAACAAAGCAGCAGGCAAGAACCTTTTTCAGGCTAATAATGGGAATCATTCTCATCCAGAGCTTGTTTTGGTTTCGGCATTCCGTATCCGTGGCATCCGTGCATCTGTTTTCTGTCCTCTTGCCAGCCTCGTCACTGTCTCTGCTCTACAAGCGCCTGTGCAGGCAAATCAGCTGACTGTTGTGGCCGTTGATGGTGTGCTCTGTGATCTCACCCGCACCTTGGTGGAAGCTGACGTGAACGTGGTCTGCCTGATTCAGCCTGGTGGCGATCCCCACAACTATCGCCTTCGACCCAGCGATCGAGAGGCGCTGAGCAAAGCGGCTCTGGTTCTCAACAACGGCTTCAATCTGACCCCGGCCGCAAAGAAAATGCGTGGCACCGGACAGGTGGTTGCCGTAGCAGAGCTGGCCATGCCTGATTACAACGGCTCCGACCCCCACGTCTGGCACGATCCCGCCAACTCTGCGGCGATGGTGGCGGTGATTGCTGAACGTCTCGCGCCCGTCATCCCTGCTTCACAACGGTCTGCCTTGGCGTCGAGAGCGGCAAGCGCCAGCACCATCCTTGATGCCGTTGGTGTGTGGGGAGGCAAGCAGTTCGCCAACTTACCGAAGCAACAGCGCGTGCTGGCAAGTGAACACCAGGCCTACAGCCACCTCGCGAAGCGCTACGGGGTGCGTCAAATCACCATGCTCGATTCGTTCACGACCGGAGGCACCCTGCGGCCATCCAGCCTTAGGAAGATCACAACCGAAGTGAAGGGGTCTGGCGCACGAACCCTGTTTCCTGAATCTCTGCCAAGCAACAAGACCCTGCGTCGCATCAGCCGCAGCACCGGCCTACCCATAAACGCCACCCCTCTGTTCGCAGATGGCCTTGCTCCCGGTCGCTCCAGCGTCAGCACAGCGACTCTGAACATCTGCACT
>DASCPR010000289.1:0-3348 GCA_036012625.1 Prochlorococcaceae cyanobacterium Fu_MAG_50 | reverse complement strand
ATTGGCTGCTCGTTGACTGAAAAACCTTCGTTCTGTTGCTCTCCGCACTTGTGAATTACTAAGGATCTGAGGCTCAGAGAAGCCGCAGCTTCAGCTGTTGGAGTGAGACCAGTCTGCTGGCTGAATCAGCGGAAAGAGTCGATCTTCTGCTTCTGTTTCTGTCAACCACTCCTCCGATAGGCGTGGTGACGTTCCATTGATGGCTGCCATTAATTTCCAGAATCGCTCAAGATGATGATGAATGCGTTCCCTGGCCAGTTCCGTGGTGGTTCCGGCTCGGATGATGAAGCTCCAGTCAGAGGATTGAGCCAGCAGCAATTCCCTGGCGGCCTGGCGCAGCAGGCGCAGATCGGATTGCTTTGACAATCCCCGGCTGCAGCGCTCAACCATGGCTTGACCGGCACGGTTCCACTCGGAAACCACCCAGGCATTGCTTTCGTTCAGCCAGTAATCGTGGTATCCCCCCCTCCCCCAGCTGGAGGGACTGGGATTGCAGAGTTGAAGTTCCGGCTTTTTGTTGAGCACGTCGATCAAGCGCGTGAAGGTGACTTTTTCAGACTTCGCCTGGCTGAACAGTTCGGCCAGGAAGGTCGGGCCTTCAAACCACCAGTGCCCGAAGAGTTCTGCATCGAAAGGGGCCACAAGCAGGGGAGGGATATCCATGCTTTTGCGGAGTTGCTTCAGTTGGGCTCTGCGGCCGGACAGATAGTGCTGAGCATGTTGCTTGGTTCTCGCTGCTGCCAGCTCAGGTTCGTAGAAGGCCTTCTGCTCGAGGGGGGTGCCCTGGGCGCTGACCCGATGCAGCTTGAGCCCGAGTGGCCGCGGTGAATCCAGGCCTATCTCGCTGAGCTTTTCAAGGGGTAGATCCCAGCCGAGATCTCGATGAAATTCCCTGTAGTCGGGATGTCCCGGATAGCCGTCCCTGGCCGACCACACCGGCAGGGTTGCATCGCTGTCCCGCCCGAAGAAAGCAACACCTTGATGGCTGCAGATGGGTGCGTAGACCCCGTAACGGGGCCTTGGTGAGCCATGTAGCAGGCCATGGCCATCGAGCACGGCATAGCGAAGCCCGGTATCGAGCATCCAGCGGTCAAGACCTTCGTAATAGGCACACTCCGGTAGCCAGATCCCCATGGGGCGCTCCCCCAGCAGCCTCTGGTGTTCCCGCACGGCGGTGCGCAACTGGCCGCGGATGGCTTCTGGATGGGCCCTGAGCAGAGGCAGGTAGCCGTGGGTTGCGGCGCAGGTGATCAGATCGAGAACGCCCCTATCGCGCAGCTGGGCGAAGCGGCTGATCAGATCTCCTTCGCACTCTCTCCAGGCCTGAAGGTGTCGCTCAATCGTCTCGGCGAGATGCTCAGCAGCACTGCGATGTTCAGCAGCACTGCGGTGCTCGGCAACAAGCTTGGTGAGGAGGCTCTGGCGGAGCATCACCCAGTTGCGGAAGCGTTGCTTCAGTTCCAGGTCGCTCAGCAGGGAAAGCAGCGTCGGCGAAAGGCCGAGGCTCAGCCGAGGTCGTTGAGAGGGGTCATCAGCGGCCTTCTCAAGCACCTCCAGCAGTGGCAGATAGCACTCCAGCAGGGCCTGGAAGAACCAGTCCTCCTCAAGGGAGCCTCGCTCTGCAGAACGCACATAGGGGAGATGGGCGTGGAGAACCAGAGCCACTGCTCCTTTGCCCACGTTCTCAGCCCCAGGTGGCCCGAATTTAGAACGTCTTCAGAAGCCCGTTGATTCTGTGGGTGGTCTTGTTGATGCTGGCCTGGGTTGAGCCTTTGCTGATTGTCAGATCCACAGGCCCAAATCCCTTGCTGCGGTCTCGTATCGCTGCGGATCGGGCACAGATCGTTTTAACCCTCGCCTAGACTCTGCCAACTCAAAATCAATCCGACTCAATTCCACGGCGGGTGTTGTGATGGCAAAGGATCCAGGCCGCGTTCTGATCTTCGATACCACCCTTCGGGATGGTGAGCAGTCGCCAGGGGCGAGTCTCAACCTTGAGGAAAAGCTTGCCATTGCTCAGCAGCTGGCAAGGCTTGGTGTGGATGTGATCGAGGCGGGATTCCCCTTCGCCAGCGCTGGCGATTTCGCTGCTGTGCAACGCATTGCCCAGCAGGTTGGTGGCAGTGATGGGCCGACCATCTGTGGCCTCGCCCGGGCTTCAAGGGCTGATATCAAGGCCTGTGCTGATGCGGTGGCACCAGCTCGGCATCGAAGGATTCATACCTTCATCGCCACCAGTGATATTCATCTCAATCACAAGCTGCGCAAAACACGGGCGGAGGTGCTCGCCATCGTTCCGGAGATGGTCAGCTATGCCCATTCCCTGGTTGATGATGTGGAGTTCTCCTGTGAGGATGCCGGCCGCAGTGATCCTGAGTTTCTCTATGAGGTGATTGAGGCTGCCATTGCTGCAGGGGCGACCACGATCAATATTCCCGACACGGTTGGTTACACCACACCATCGGAGTTCGGCGCTCTGATCGCCGGCATCGACAAGCATGTGCCGAATATGGATGAGGCCGTGATGTCTGTGCATGGCCACAACGATCTCGGCCTGGCAGTGGCCAACTTTCTTGAAGCCGTGAAAAGTGGCGCCCGGCAGCTCGAATGCACGATCAACGGTATCGGCGAGCGGGCTGGCAATGCAGCGCTTGAGGAGTTGGTGATGGCCCTGCATGTGCGACGTCGTTACTACAACCCCTACTTCGGACGCGAAGAAGATTCGCCTACGCCGCTGACGGCGGTGCGCACCGAGGAAATCACCAAGACCTCGAGGCTGGTCTCCAACCTCACGGGGATGGTGGTGCAGCCCAACAAGGCGATTGTCGGTGCCAATGCCTTTGCCCATGAGTCCGGTATCCACCAGGATGGTGTGCTCAAGAACCGACTCACCTACGAAATCGTTGATGCCCGCACTGTTGGGCTCAGTGACAACCGCATTTCCCTCGGCAAGTTGAGTGGCCGCAGCGCCGTGAGGGCGCGCTTGGAAGAGCTCGGTTATGACCTCAACCGTGAGGATCTTGATGAGGCCTTCGCGCGGTTCAAAGACCTGGCGGATCGCAAGCGTGACATCACCGATCGCGATCTTGAGGCAATCGTGAGTGAGCAGGTTCAGCAACCGGAGGCGCGCTTTCAGCTGCGTTTTGTTCAGGTCAGCTGCGGCAGCAGCCTCTGCCCCACAGCCACTGTCACCCTTGCGGATGAGGATGGCCAGGAGCAAACCACCTCAGCGGTGGGCACGGGACCGGTGGATGCGGTTTGCAGAGCCCTGAATGCGCTTGCCGGTGAGCCCAACGAGCTGATCGAGTTCTCAGTCAAGTCTGTGACTGAAGGGATTGATGCGATGGG
>DASCPR010000288.1:0-2006 GCA_036012625.1 Prochlorococcaceae cyanobacterium Fu_MAG_50 | reverse complement strand
CGCCTGCCGAGTCGCAAGCAGGCTTCACCCAGCTCACCGATCAGCGGCCTGGTCACAGGTGCCAATGCGTAAAGACCCGTGAAGGACCAGGGCGTAAGCAGTACATCTAGGCAATTGAACTCATAACCTCGCGCCCAGTGGACTTCTTAAACGCCGATGGTGGTCACACAGGAGGATGGCGGCAGGCTCAACGCCTTTGCCAAAGAACCGAGAATGGAGGTGATGGCAGAAGGAAGCAGCCGCAGTCTGGGTTCTAGAGTATTCCTGATCGGTGGTGCAGTACTTGTGGTGACTCTGTTGATCGTCTCCGTGGTGATCAGCTGAAAACCCTGTAGTAGCTTGCGCCAACTGAGCATATTGCTCATTTCAGCAGGAGTGTTGGGTGAAAATTCTCGTTCTCGGTGGCGACGGCTTCTGTGGCTGGCCATGCGCAGTCAATCTTGCTGATCAAGGTCACGAGGTTCTGATTGTTGACAACCTCAGTCGTCGCAAGATCGACATCGATCTCGAAGTCGAGTCCCTGACACCAATCGTCAGCATCGGCGAGCGTCTCAAGGCCTGGAGCGAAATCGGCGGCAAAGCCATGCGCTTCGTGCTCATGGACATCGCCCATGAATACCAGCGGCTGCTTGATCTGATCCTCGCAGAGAAGCCCGATTGCGTCGTGCACTTCGCCGAGCAGCGCGCTGCGCCCTATTCGATGAAGTCAAGCGCCACCAAGCGCTACACGGTGGACAACAACGTCAACGGCACCCACAACCTGCTGGCCGCCATCGTTGAAAGCGGACTGGATATCCATGTGGTTCACCTCGGCACAATGGGGGTATATGGCTACGGATCCCACCGCGGCGCCACCATCCCCGAGGGATACCTGAAGGTGGAGGTTCCCCAGCCAGATGGCAGCCGCTTCAAAGAGGAAATCCTGCATCCGGCCAGTCCTGGCAGCGTTTATCACATGACCAAAACGCTCGATCAGCTGCTTTTCCTCTACTACAACAAAAACGATCAGGTCCGCATCACCGACCTGCATCAGGGCATCGTCTGGGGCACCAACACCGATGCCACCGACAGGGATCCACGTCTCACCAACCGTTTTGACTATGACGGCGATTACGGCACGGTGCTGAATCGCTTCCTGATGCAGGCCGCAATCGGCTATCCCCTCACCGTTCATGGCACAGGCGGACAGACCCGGGCCTTCATCCACATCAAAGACTCGATCCGATGCGTCCAACTGGCCCTGGAGAATCCACCAACCCAGGGGGAGCGGGTGAAGATCTTCAACCAGATGACCGAAAGCCATCAGGTGGCAACCCTGGCCACAAAGGTGGCCGCCCTCACAGGTGCTCAGGTGAACAACCTGCCAAACCCCCGCAATGAGGCGGTTGAGAACGATCTGATCGTTGACAACCGCTGTTTCATTGAACTGGGACTCAAGCCCACCACCCTCGATGACGGTCTGCTGGCAGAAGTGGTTGATGTGGCGAAGCGCTTTGCTGACCGCTGCGACCGCAACCGCATCCTCTGCACCTCAGCATGGACAACAACACAGGCTGAGGCCATGGGACAGGCCGTGTCATCTGACAAAGTCTGAACAGGCCTTGGACTTCATCCATCCGGTGACCCCGTGAAGATTGCTTTTTTCACCGAAACCTTTCTGCCCAAGGTGGACGGGATTGTCACCCGTCTCACCAAAACGGTGGAGCATCTGGTCAAGGCCGGCGATGAAGTGATCGTCTTCTGCCCTGAAGGTGCTCCGAGCAACTACATGGGCGCCAAAGTGATCGGGGTTCCGGCCATGCCGCTGCCCCTCTATCCCGAGCTGAAGCTGGCGCTGCCCAGACCCTCGGTATCGGAAGCCCTTGAAGCGTTCAAGCCCGATCTGGTTCATGTGGTGAACCCTGCCGTGCTCGGGCTCGGGGGGATTTGGTTAGCAAAAACCAGTGGGATTCCACTGGTGGCCAGTTATCACACCCATCTGCCCAAATATCTTGAGCACTACGGCA
>DASCPR010000287.1:0-1910 GCA_036012625.1 Prochlorococcaceae cyanobacterium Fu_MAG_50 | reverse complement strand
TTTCTGTAGAGATCAAGACCGATGGCGCTCACCTCAGCCTGACTGAGCTTTGTGATCGCGTTACAGATCAGCCTGTCATCAATCGGCCAGCCGTATGCATTGATATCTGATTCGCTGATCGTGATGATCGTGATCGGATCGTCTTCTCCTGAGGGATGGGGACGGATCTCGCTGATGAAGTCGTAGAGGATCAGATCAAGGGATTCCGCCAGCCTGCTCTGCCAGAGGATGCCGGTGACCAGCACTGCAATGGCATAGGGCGTCAGGCGGCTGATCCAGCCCATCAGTCGGGCTCGGTCGATTGTTCTGACCATGGCTGATCCATTGCCACCGCTTGAATCATGCCTCTTTCTGAACGCCATGCAGCAGGACCTTCATGCACAAGGATCCTGGGAGGTGCTTGCCAATCGGGTGGGTAGCCGAAGACGATGGCGCCGATTTGTCTGAATGATTCATGGCCACTGAACGTACTTTTGTCGCCATCAAGCCTGACGGCGTCCAGCGTGGTCTCGTGGCTGAAATCCTTGGTCGATTTGAGCGCAAGGGCTTCAAGCTGGTTGGCTTGAAACAGCTCACCCCTAGCCGTGAACTGGCTGAGCAGCACTATGGGGTGCATCGCGAACGCCCCTTTTTTGCCGGTCTGGTGAACTTCATCACTTCAGGTCCTGTTGTGGCGATGGTCTGGGAGGGTGACGGTGTGATCGCCAGTGCACGCAAGCTGATCGGTGCCACGAAGCCCCTTGAGGCGGACCCGGGCAGCATTCGTGGGGATCTGGCCGTGAACATCGGTCGCAATGTGATTCACGGCTCCGATGCTGCCGAAACCGCTCAATTTGAAATCGGTTTGTGGTTCCAGCCTTCTGAACTGAATGACTGGAGCCCTTCTGATCAGGAATGGCGTGTTGAGGCCTGATCTCCATTTGCTGATCAAGGGATCGTGATTTGCAGAGGTCACCATCGTGCAGATGTTGACCTCTTTCGTCAGCTTTTGTGCCTGTGCATGGACGCGCAATTCATCGCTCAGGCATCGATATTTCTCAGCATCATCAAGGTTCAAACCGATCACTGCGGAATGCATTGAGCAGCTCTGCGTCGCTGCTGCTGAGTGGTTTGCCGATCACCGCTGCCGCCAGCAGATCCGCCGTGAGCGCAGCCAGTAGAACGCCGTTGCGGTGGTGGCCGCAGGCCAGCCATAGCCCCGCCAGCGCACTGGGGCCGAGCAGAGGCCCCTCATCCGGGGTGCAGGGGCGAAAGCCCCACCAGCGTTCCATCGGTGGCCATTGACCTGCTGCTGGCAGGAGGCTGGCGACGCCCTGCTGCAACTCGCGCTGGCCGAAGGGTGTAAGCCCCTCTCTGAAGTCCGCCTCCGGTTCGCTTGTGGCGCCAACGACGATCAGGCCGTCTTCTCTGGGGACGAGATAGGTGCCGGGGCCGAAAATCACCCGCTGCAGAGCATCTCTGGGACCCTGCAGCGACATCATCTGACCTTTGACAGGAAAGATCGGCAGTTCCGGCAGCAGTTTGCTGCTCCAGGCACCAGTGCAGAGCACAGCCTGATCGGCCTGCAGCGTGCACAGCTCCCCCTCCGCCTTGCGGACCCGCACGCCAACAAAAGTCTTGTTCTGCTGCAGCAGATCGAGAACCTCGATGCCCTCCTGAAATTTCACGCCGAAGTTGACGCAGGCCTTCTCAAGGGCGCGCATCAACTGCCGGCGATTGTCGATCTGGCCATCCTGAGCAAAGAGCACCCCGGCCTGCCACTGCTCTGCCAGGTCGGCAGCCTCCCGTTCCAGTCCCTTGCGATTGAGAGCCTCGCCGAGATGGGCGGTGGGGTGAGCATCCCTTGCCGCAGCTGAGTGGAAGGGCACGATGATTCCGCATGATCTGAGCCCGCAGCACAGCCCGCTGTC
>DASCPR010000286.1:0-11909 GCA_036012625.1 Prochlorococcaceae cyanobacterium Fu_MAG_50 | reverse complement strand
TAATCAATTTTGCATGCAGCTTCAGGGCCTTCTGCCGCTTGATATGAACGCCAACATTCTCCATGATTCGCAGTGAAGAGAAGGTGTCAAAAATATCCCAGTCACTTATGCCGTGTTTCCCCCCACAAAGAATTTTAACTTTAACGCCCCGTACACAAGCAGAAACAATCCTGTCAAGGATAACCGCATCAACAAACTTGGGATGCTGAATACAAAGACTGTGCTCTGCCATATCAATAACCCTGGCCATCTGCCCCCTACTATGAACACTGCTCCACATCAAACCAACATCAAGATTAGGATCAAAAAATTCGCAATTCCAGTCCGCTTCAAAACCTGAGATCACTTCATCTATGACCACCTTAGAGAATGTCAAAACACCATAATCCCTTGTCTGGGTAAAATATTTTTCCGAAAGATTAAACGTCGCAATCAACACTTCTGATCGATCAATAACCATCGATTTCTCATGAGTCACCGGGAAGTCCTTACTCGTCCAGGCTACAGAAACTTCTGCCTTGGAAAGTGTTTCAAAGGCTTGATCGTTGTACCTCAAACCACCAGATGTATGGGGATTAAGCATCACTCTCACATCCACTCCCTTCGCCCTTGCAAGCAATAAAGCCTCCAAAACCTCAGTGGATTCCAATTTGAACTGCTTAAGGCGAAGTTCCTTCTCCGCCTTGCCAATCAGGTCCACAATCGGTTGGACACCGTCATCGGGCATCACGATCAGGCGTTGATGGGGGTGTTTCAAAACCTTCCCCGGTCCTGACGATGACGTGGACATGCAAGTGATCTCTCTGGCTAAGTTGTATGTCTTAAGGAGGATCGCTCCCTAGGAGGCAGGATTTTTCAATCTGCTGACTTTTACCAAGCCAATTCAGTCAGTGCAAATCAGGGAGAGCACTGAAAGCGATCTGGACAAGGGGATGGCCAGCTGTTCAAGTCTTAACGTCCTTAAAAGGGCTTTGAATAGTTCATGGAGGACGCTACCGCTGATCAGAGCAGGGCTCAGGCAAAGGTTCTCAGGCTGCCCCGATTCAAAGAAGCCCACTGGCTGGATGCTCTGCCAAAACTCTTGAACGAACTCAAACCAGGAAAAATTGAACTTGATTGCCAGGATTGGACACTCGGCCATCAGGATCTCAGCAAGCTGAGCCATCAACTGGGAAAAGCCGGCCTGACCGTCATCAGGATTCAATCCTGCGTTCCGGAAACCCTGGTCAGCGCTGCCGCTCTTGGCCATCTCACAGAGTTGACCCCGATCAGCTCAAGGCACACTGATTGCCTTGCCGCCACGGTTCCCACAACAGCAGATCATGAATCGAAACTGCTTTTCCATCAGGGAACTCTGCACTCAGGGGATCATCTGGATGCTGATGGTGACGTGATGCTTTTTGGTGATGTGAATCCAGGAGCGCGGATCACGGCAGGGGGGGATGTGATGGTGTGGGGACGACTGCGTGGCATTGCCCATGCTGGAAAGCAGGGCAACACCGAGTGCCGGATCACGGCTCTTCAACTCAGGCCAGTGCAGCTTCGAATTGCCAGTTCCGTCGCCCGGGGGCCTGATGATCAACCCCCGCCGGGTTTGGCCGAGCAGGCTCGTCTGGTTGATGGAGCGATTGTGATCGAACCGGCTGGAACCCCATCCGCCAACGATTGATCACCGACGCAAAGGCAGGTGAGCGGATCAGGTCCAGGGGTGGGTATTTCAGCCAACTGCACCTAAACTGGCTGAACTATTCAATGGCTCGTGGCGCCTAAGACACGCACCATCCTGATCTGCTCCGGCAAAGGAGGCGTTGGCAAAACAACCCTCACCGCCAATCTCGGCATTGCCCTGGCTCGGCTTGGCGTCAGCACTGTCGTTCTTGATGCTGATTTCGGGCTCCGGAATCTTGATCTGCTTCTCGGACTCGAAAACCGCATTGTCTATACCGCCCAGGAGGTGCTGGCTGAAAGCTGCCGACTTGAGCAGGCCTTGGTCAGGCATAAACAGGAGCCCAACCTTTGCCTGCTTCCAGCGGGGAATCCACGCATGCTCGAGTGGCTCAAGCCTGAAGACATGCAAAACATCGTCGCCATGCTGTCCGAGTCATTCGACTACGTCCTGATCGATTGTCCAGCAGGTATTGAAGATGGTTTCAAGAACGCCATGGCCGCAGCCCAGGAAGCGGTTGTGATCACCACACCTGAAGTGTCTGCCGTTCGTGATGCCGACCGAGTCATCGGCCTTCTTAACAGCAATGGGATCAAGCCCGTTCAGCTGGTGCTCAACAGAGTGCGTCCAAAAATGATGGCCAGTCAGGAGATGCTTTCGGTGGACGATGTCACCGATATCCTTGCCTTACCTCTGCTTGGCCTGGTTCTTGAAGACGAACAGGTCATCGTCAGTACAAACCGTGGCGAACCACTGACGCTCAGTTCAAGCTCTTCACCAGCAGCACGCTCCTATGTCAATGTTGCGCGAAGGCTCCAGGGGGAAGACATTCCTCTGATTGACCCTGGCAAGGAACGCCGAGGCCTTCGCGCAAGGGTGCGGCAACTGTTGCAAACCAAGATCTTCTGAAAATGATGACGCTGCGAGACATTCTCGAAAAATTGATGCGGCGCCAACCAGCCAGCGCCACAACAGCTCGGGAGAGATTGCAACTGGTTCTGGCTCATGACCGCAGCGATTTGAGCCCTGAGCTGCTCGAACAGATGCGCCGTGAGATTTTTGAAGTGGTGGCCCGCTATGTGGAAATCGACCTGGAGGAAGGCGATGTGACCCTGGAAACAGAAGATCGGGTCACGGCATTGGTCGCCAACCTGCCGATCAAGCGGTCCCTTGCCAAGGCCAAAAAGCCAAAACCTGAAGCCGAACCGAAACCTGAAGCCGAAGCCGAACCTGAACACCAAGACAAGCCTGAAGCCAAGCATGAAGCCGAGGCTGAAGCCGAGAAAGCCTGACCAGCCGCCGATAACGACAAAGGGGAATCTTTGCTGGGTAAGCCTCAGAGATTCCAGCATGAACGATCTGAACAAACCGGGGCAGAACAACAGGCTCAAGCAGCTTTCTCCGGCAGAGAAGGCCGTCGTCGTGCTGCTGTTGGAGGGCTTGAGCAATCGTGCTATCGGCGAGAGACTCTTCCTCAGCACAAGAACTGTGGAAAGCCACATCAGCCATGCCCTTGCCAAAAGCGGCTGCCAGAACCGTCTGGGTCTCACCCTCTGGTTAATCGGAACCGAGCACACAGCCGATACCAGCTCGCCGTTAAACTAAAAACCATGCCGGCTTAGCTCAGTGGTAGAGCAGCGCTTTTGTAAAGCGAAGGTCATCGGTTCAAATCCGTTAGCCGGCTTATGCGGCATCACACACCAGACCATCCAGGTGTTGGTGATCCCCTCAATCAACGCTTCGATCTGCCGTTCGGCCAGCGATCAACCAGGCTGCGAACACCAGCAACAGAAATCCAATCCCCCTGAGTTCAAGCAGAGATGTGCTGATCCTGATCAGCGGCTCAATCAAAAGCCTGGAGCCAGCTTGCAGAAGCAGAACCAATCCGATTAGCCAAAGCATGGTTGAGGTGGCAACCCAGTTATCACAGCACCCTGACGAAGCACCTGCCAACACCCTGACCCACTCCAGGTCACCACAGTGCTGGCGACCCCGGAAGGAGCAGGCCATGGCAGCGGCCCCAACAAGGGCAAGCCAGGGAAGCAACGGGCCGAGTCCGCCGCCGTCCGGCAAGGGTCTTGACCCGAGAGATTGGCACTACTGGTCGCCAAAGGGCCGCTGAGAGCAAGCAATCGTCTGGTCACCTCCGAAGCGGGAACACGCATCCCCAGGGTCAAGCCCCAGGGGTTCAACTGTTCACGAACAGCCCCCCTAACAGGCACCACCAGGGTGAGGGCTCCAGGCCAGTGCTGCTTGATCAGCAGAGCAGCCTCCTGGCGGGGGGCCTCCGCCATCAAGGCCAGGAGCGTTTCAGCATCGGCAGCCATCAGGATCAATGGTTTAGCGATTGGTCTCTGCTTTAAAGACCACAATTGGCAGGCGTGTCTTGGTGCAGCAGCCAGTGCCGGCAAGGTATCCGTTGGCAAAAGAGCAGCGGAGCCAACCAGCAGTTTTGACGCCAGCGCAGTGGCATCCAAAACAGGCAGAGGCAGGAGCGCCATGGGTCTCAGAGACAGATGTGTTCAGATCGGCGTGCGCTTGCAAAGCGTTTGACACCCTGAAGATCGCATCGACAGGAGACATCGATCAACCCCTCTAAAGCCATCAGGTTCAGCACCGCGTCGCTCTGGTCATGGTGGTGTTCCACCAGCAACAAGCCCGATGAGGCCAGCGCCTGACTTGCCATTGCAAGGATCTGTCGCGTCGAGGCAAGGCCATCCGAGCCGCCATGCAAAGCCAGTTGGGGCTCATGGTTTCTCACGACAGGGTCCAGCTGCTCAAGCACGGCAGCGGGAATGTAAGGGGGATTGCAAACCACAACATTGAACGCGCCCCACCAGGGTCTAAGGGGCTCCCACCAATGGCCACAGTGCAGCTGCCATCGACCATGGGGGGCAAGCCGACGCAGATTGCGATCCGCCAGTTTCAGAGCCGCTGCGCTGCAGTCGACAGCATGACCATCCCAGTCAGGCAGGCCTCTTGCCAAGGCAACAGCCAGGGCGCCGGAGCCCGTTCCCAGATCTGCCCAGCGCCCTGATGCACAACCTGAGCAAGCGTCCAGAGCGAAATCAACCAGCAATTCAGTCTCCTGTCGGGGAATCAGCGCAGCCGGGCTCACCTCCAGCTCAAAATCCCGCCAGGGGCATCTGCCGATCAGATACTGCAAGGGGACCTGATCGGCGAGGTGTCTTTGCCAGAGAGACGCAAGCTGAGCTAACGACTGTTCCAGCTCAACCGAACGATCCGGGTCGATGATCAATTGCTGAAGGGCCGTCCATCGCAAACCACCAGCAAGATCCAACAGCCAATCCAGATCAACGGCACGTCCACCATCGTTGAGCTGAGAGCGTCGCCAGCAGACAAGCTCCCTGCCTGACAGCCTTTGAGATGCCATCTCAAAAGGCTAGGCCGAGCGCCATCGCAAGCCAGGTTCGGCCACAACCACTCCCTGCAACTCCAACTGAAGCAAGTGTTCCGCCAGACAAGTCGGGGAACGGTTCAGGCAACTCACAAGCTCCTCGATGCTGGCGCCATCAGCCACAGCCCTGATCAGTTCCAGAGATCCCGCCTGCAATGCCAGCGCTGCCTCGGCCTTTGGTCCTGCAGCGGTTGACACTGGCCCTCGCTCAAGCAGAGGACCCGGCCCCAGTTGGGTCACCAGAGCTTCAGGGCTGAGCAGAGGCGCCGCTGCATTGAGCAGAAGTGCATTGCTGCCTCTCGCAGACCAACGCCTGGCATCCCCCGGCACCACCAAGACCGGACAATCAAGCTCAGCGGCGAGGCGCGCAGAGATCAAGGCCCCACTTTGTTCTGGGCATTCGACGATCACCACAGCCCGAACAACGGCCACCACAAGTCGATTACGAGCCGCGAAATGCCCCCTTTGCACACTTCCATTCTCGGGCTGTTCCGAAATCAGCAACCCTGCCGCTTGCACATCTGCCTGAAGGCCCTGATGGTGGACTGGATAGACACGATTCAGAGGCGTGCCCAGAACGGCCACTGGCGCGCCCTCAGCATCGAGACAACCCTTGTGGGCAGAGGCATCGATGCCTTCCGCCAAGCCACTCACCACCGGCCAACCGGCCACCGCCAGAGCCCTACCAAGGGCCTCGGCCATCCGCAGCCCATGGGCAGATGGTCGCCTCGTGCCCACCACAGCAACGGCCTGACGGGCCCCCAGACAGTTCCACAATCCAGCTCGCCCACGCCAGAACAGGGCCAAAGGGGGCCTGTTCAACCCATCCACACCCTTGGGCCAGAGCCGATCAAGGGGCAGAAGAGCCTCTTCAGGAACCTTGATCTCTGGGATCAGCGGCAAGGAATGGCGATAAGCCTGAAAGGATCTGAACAGCGCTGGCGGCCAAGGCAACAGCCGCTTCAGATCCTTGTCGGAATAGCTCCAAAGCTCAGCCAGCGTGAGCTGATGCTCCAGCAGCAATGCCTGAAGCTCTCGCATCCGCACGGTTCCCAAGCCGGGACACCGGCTCCAGAGCCACCACCAACGCCTGGGATCCATACAAGGGATAGTTCATTTGTATCAATGCTCTCATGGCGACGCTTCTGGGCCGCGCTGAAGCCTCTTCAGTGCCGAAGCCAGGGGTTCAGGCGCCTTGCGCATCACTCGCCAACCCTGGGCAGCAAGGCTCACCACCACAAGCTCAACACGGGCCTCCGCTACCTTCTCACCGCCACTGCGGCTGAGGGTGGTGCGCCATGGGAAGCGGACCCCACAACGCTCTAGAGGCCAGCTTTCAAGCAACACATGCTCTCCGTGGCGAAGGCCTTTCAAATAATCCAACTCCAAATGCACCACAGGCATTTCCAAGCCCCTTGAGACAAGTTCCTGGTAGGGGAGACCAACCTGGGCAAGCGCCTCAACCCTTGCCTCCTCAAGCCAGGCCAGATAAGCCCCATGCCACATCACACCGCCATGGTCGGTGTGCTGTGGCAGGACCCTTTTGCGCAACAGCCAGGGAGGAGACGTAACGCTCTCAATCACGATCGGCACAACCTTCAGCCCCACTAATAGTCTGCTGAGAATCCTGCCCCTTCAACGTGTTCCAAAATCTTCTGATCGCTGATTCAGGCAAAGGACATGTCGAAGAGATGGTTCAGATGCTCTTGCATCTGCCAGGGTTTCGGGCTGCGCGCCTCAACCTCCTGCACGTCGTCCCAGAACTGAGCAGTGCTGGGGTGCAACAACACAATCTTGAGGGTGCGGCCCTCCTTGCCAAGGCCGTTGAGCGCATGGAACTTGACCCCGGCGAGGTCAACACCATCATCCGCCAAGGCGACACGAAGCAGACGGTTCTTGCGGTAGCTGAAGAGCTCAACAGCGACCTGATCGTGATGGGTTCAAGGGGCCTTGGACGACTTCGCTCAATCCTTGCCAACAGTGCCAGTCAATATGTTTTCCAGCTGTCGTCCCGGCCGATGCTGCTGGTGCGTGACGATCTCTACGTTCGTCACATCAATCACCTGCTGGTGACCATTGACGGCACAGGAGTGGGCGACGACGCTCTGCGACTGGCCTGTGAAATGACCCGTGACATTCCGGGAGGTCAACTCACAGGGGTTCACATCGCCTCTCAGGACATGGTTCCAACAAGAGGGGGGCGAAGCAAAACCGATGAGATCCTTGACAAGGCCGTGAATCGAGCTCGCAGATTCGGTGTTGAACTGAAGCCGATTCATCGCACAGGCTTGAACATCGGCAGAAGTGTCTGCGCCGTAGCCGAAGAGATCAATGCTGATCTTGTCGTGATCGCCTCTCAGGATCGACGCCCCCTTGTTGCCAAGAGACTTGTTGACCTTGAAAAATTGCTGGGAAGCTCGGTGAGCGATTACATCAGAGTCAACGCACCAGCTCCGGTTCTGCTGGTCAGAGAACCGGAACGTCGCTGAAAGCACCGCAAAAAATACGGCGAGATTTCAGGTGGGGGAAGGCTTCAGCCCTGCCTGCTGTTGGTCTGGATGTAGAGAACGATCAGGAACACCGTCGGAACCAGTACGAACAAAAGGCTGGCGACAAAGCCGAGATCGTTGGTTTCCATGGTCGCTAATGGGTGCCCGGCGAAGGTATCACCGGCAGGTGGCAGATATCGCGATCCGTTCAGCCCTCGTCATCGGGCGTAGCAGCATCATCGCTGCAGGTTTCCGCCGAGACTGGCCAGGATGTCGGGCCCAGAGGGAGTTCTGAGCTACTGGCGGCGGCAACCCTTGCTTCCAGATCCGCCAGACCAACCTGGGGTCTGGACAGCACCATTAGTGATGATTCAACAAGGGACTGGCAGGCCAAGCGCCAATGATCGGGTCGTTTTTTCAGCCTGGCCTGCTCAACCGCAGTTTCTGGAGACAAGGCCTGGGATCCATGACTTCCCACCACGGCCACAAAGCAGGTGACGCACTGACCGCAACCACCACAATTGCCAAGCTGCCCCTTCAACCCATAGAGCTGAACGCCTGCACGAAGGGCAACCTCCCTGAGGTTTTCACCCGGATAGCACTCAATATCAAATCCTTCCCTCACGAATCGAACAACAGGCATCGGTCATTGACGAAGTCGCCAGACATTGTGCTCCCAGGCATTGCAATTTGTAACCAAGCCCGAGCACTTCTAAAAGCTCTTTGGGGTTTCAAGGCTCAGCAATACCCCTGCCCACAAGCCAGGCCGACAGATCACCAGACATTGCAGCTGGCGACAAACTTGATCAATAGCAAGGTTGAAACCCTTACGATCGTCATGTCGGCTGCAAAGCAGCTTCCTTCCTCGAACCTGACCCATGGGATTGCCCTGGTATCGGGTGCACACCGTTGTCATTAACGACCCTGGTCGTCTTTTGGCTGTGCACCTTATGCACACTGCCCTGGTCGCCGGCTGGGCCGGCTCCATGGCCCTTTATGAACTGGCCATCTTCGACCCTTCAGATGCAGTCCTGAACCCGATGTGGCGCCAGGGCATGTATGTCATGCCATTCATGGCCCGAATCGGCATCACCGGAAGCTGGGGCGGCTGGAGCATCACCGGTGAAACCGGTGTTGACCCAGGCTTCTGGAGCTTTGAAGGCGTCGCCGCCGCACATATCGTTTTCAGCGGCTTGATGATGCTGGCCGCCATCTGGCACTGGACCTACTGGGACCTTGACCTCTGGCAAGACTCCCGCACCGGTGAGCCTGCCCTCGACCTTCCCAAGATTTTCGGAATCCACCTCCTGCTTTCCGGCATTCTCTGCTTCAGCTTCGGAGCCTTTCACCTTTCAGGTGTATTGGGCCCGGGGATGTGGATTTCTGATCCCTATTCCCTGACTGGACATGTTGGTCCGGTTCAGCCTGACTGGGGTCCAGGTGGTTTCAACCCATTCAACGCTGGTGGCATCGTCGCCCACCACATCGCTGCAGGAATCCTCGGGATCATCGCCGGGGTGTTCCATATCAGCAGTCGTCCGCCGGAAAGGCTCTACAAAGCCCTGCGGATGGGCAACCTTGAAACAGTGCTGGCCAGTGCCCTTGCTGCTGTTCTGTTCACTTCTTTCGTTGTGGCCGGAACCATGTGGTATGGCTCCGCTGCCACTCCTGTTGAACTCTTCGGCCCAACCCGCTTCCAATGGGACCAGAGCTATTTCAAGAATGAAATCAATCGCCGTGTTCAGACGGCGATGGACAACGGCTCCTCGAAGAGTGAGGCCTATGCAGCCATCCCTGAAAAACTTGCCTTCTATGACTACATAGGCAACAGCGCTGCAAAAGGAGGACTGTTCCGAGTTGGACCGATGGTGAATGGTGATGGCCTCCCCACCGGCTGGCTTGGCCATATCTCATTCACGGATAAGTCAGGCACTGATCTTCAAGTCAGACGGCTGCCCAACTTCTTCGAGAACTTCCCAGTCGTGCTTGAAGACGAAGCCGGAACCGTTCGGGCTGACATCCCATTCCGACGTGCTGAAGCCAAGTATTCCATCGAACAGCAAGGCGTAACGGCAAGCATCAACGGCGGAGCCCTTGATGGCAAGACATTCACTGATCCAGCTGACGTGAAACGACTTGCCAGAAAGGCTCAGCTCGGAGAAGCTTTTGAATTCGATCGCGAGACCTATCACTCCGATGGTGTGTTCAGGAGCTCACCTCGCACTTGGTTCACCTTCGCCCACGCATTCTTTGCACTGCTGTTCCTCTTCGGCCACTGGTGGCACGCAGCCAGGACTCTCTACAGAGATGTGTTTGCCGGAATTGATCCAGATCTCGGCGATCAGGTTGAGTTCGGACTCTTCCAAAAACTTGGCGACAGTTCCACACGCCGCCTACCCGAAGGTTACGCGCCTCCGGCAGCTGCAAAAACCCTTCGTTAAAGGCCCCATAGGAGATTCTCGATGGACACACTCGCCTACATCCTCATCCTGACTCTGGCGATTGCCACCCTTTTCTTTGCGATAGCCTTTCGCGACCCACCGAAAATCGGCAAATAAGCCTTGGCAATCAGCAAAAAGCCCCGCTCAAGCGGGGCTTTTTTATGCCTTCACGATCTTGCAGAGCTGTTTAGGACAGCAGGGTTTTCGATCAGTTTCATTGCCGCCCAATGGATTTGGCGCAAGACTCCTTGAGACTTATTTCTACAAGCCCCTTCTCATAACTCAAATGATTGTCTAAAGTTGGTTAACTTTATTGAGCTGTAAGGGCGTGCAGTGCCCCTCCTGCCAGAACACAGACAGCCGGGTTCTTGAATCCCGGGCCGCTGATGGCGGCAGAAGTGTGCGACGTCGTCGTGAATGCCTGAATTGCGAATCGCGCTTCACCACCTATGAACGGGTCGAAACCGTTCCGATCACCATTGTCAAGAGAAGTGGCAGCAGGGAAACCTTCAGTCGCAGCAAGCTCCTGCTCGGCCTCTCCAGAGCTTGTGAAAAGACAGGCCTGGAGACGTCTCGACTCGAGCAGATTGTTGAGGATCTCGAGCTCCAGCTTCAGCAGCGGAACAGTCGGGAAATTCAAAGCACGGAAATCGGTGAGATGGCTCTTGAACAGCTGCGCAACCTCAGCGAAGTTGCCTATGTGCGCTTCGCATCGGTTTACCGACAGTTCCGAGGGATCAACGATTTCATCGCCGCTCTCGAAGGCATTCATGCAGACAAGGGAAGACTTGCGGCAGTGAGCTGAGCAAAAATAGCTGCTCTGTAAAGTAAGGGATTGATTTCGTCAGGTCGGCGGGCCTGACGGATCCTCCTTCACACTGCTCCTCGGCAGACCGCCAAACCTCCATGTCAGTGGCCCCCACCGAACAGCTTCAGGATCCATCCACCCCATCAGAAGCGGATCCATCGCAACAGGACAAAAAGGCTCTGGAGGCCTCGGCCTCGGCCGCAGACACTGACACTGACACAGCCACATCTGAATCAGCTCCTGTCTCTGAAGCAGCCAATCTTTCGGAAACAGCCCATGCCGATGATGGGTTCAACGAAGAAGACCTGAGCATTCCGGAAGAGGTGCCGACAGCTGACGATCCGAGCAGCCGTGCATCAAGACGCGACATGGATGCAGCTGGGTTCACGATTGAAGAATTCGCATCACTGCTGAGTAAGTACGACTACAACTTCAAACCTGGCGACATCGTCAATGGAACCGTCTTCGCCCTTGAGTCGAAGGGAGCGATGATCGACATCGGCGCCAAGACAGCAGCCTTCATGCCCCTTCAGGAAGTTTCCATCAACCGGGTGGAAGGGCTGAGTGACGTGCTGCAACCCGGCGAAATCCGTGAATTCTTCATCATGAGTGAAGAGAACGAGGATGGTCAGCTTTCTCTCTCAATCCGCAGAATCGAATATCAGCGCGCCTGGGAGAGGGTTCGACAACTTCAAAAAGAAGACGCCACCATCTATTCAGAAGTCTTCGCCACCAACCGTGGCGGTGCTCTCGTCAGGGTGGAAGGCCTCAGAGGATTCATTCCCGGATCTCATATCAGCACCAGAAAGGCCAAGGAAGAACTGGTCGCAGATTTCCTGCCCCTGAAATTCCTTGAGGTTGATGAAGAGCGCAACAGGCTTGTGCTCAGCCATCGCAGGGCCTTGGTGGAGCGCAAGATGAATCGCCTCGAAGTTGGCGAAGTGGTGATCGGTACAGTTCGCGGCATCAAGCCCTACGGAGCTTTCATCGATATCGGCGGAGTGAGTGGCCTGCTGCACATCTCAGAGATCAGCCACGAACATATCGAGACACCACATACGGTGCTCAACGTGAATGATCAGATGAA
>DASCPR010000285.1:0-3036 GCA_036012625.1 Prochlorococcaceae cyanobacterium Fu_MAG_50 | reverse complement strand
CGATTTAGACAACCCAGAGACCATTGAAGATAAAGAGCCAACCATTGAAGACGATTTAGACAACCCAGAGACCATTGAAGATAAAGAGCCAACCATTGAAGACGATTTAGACAACCCAGAGACCATTAAAGATAAAGAGCCAACCATTGAAGACGATTTAGACAACCCAGAGACCATTGAAGATAAAGAGCCAACGATTCAAGACGATTTAGACAAACCAGAGCCCATTGAAGGTAAAGAGCCAACGATTCAAGACGATTTAGACAACCCAGAGCCCATTGAAGGTAAAGAGCTAACGATTCAAGACGATTTAGACAACCCAGAGCCCATTGAAGATAAAGAGCCAACCATTGAAGACGATGTAGACAACCCAGAGCCCATTGAAGGTACAGAACCATCTGATGAAACACCCCATACCACGGATTCGCCTGAACAATCACCAGGCCTATCTTTATCAGCAATCACACCAGGATCTATCGACGAGCGCAAGCACAACGCCACCCTGTCATCATCCAACCTTATCGGGAAACTATCTAGCTCAATCGATCAGACTGATTCCATCACCTATGCAATCGCAGGTGGCAGCATCAGCAAAGACGGCACAACCTCACTTATAGGCAAATATGGGACACTGGTGCTAAACACAAAATCCGGCAGTTTTGCATACGAACCAGACAGAAGGAATATTGAGACTCTATCAGCAAAGCAAACAAAAACAGATGCATTTACCATGCAGGCATCGGATTCCCAAGGCAATACAGTCAACGAAATCTTCACAGTTAATATCAGTGGTGCCGATGATTTAAAGCTGATTAATATCAACAGCTCTGACCAGAGAAGCGCCAGGACTCAACATTATCTGCCAATCATCTCATCACAAAACTTGGGAACTTCAACTCCACATTTTGAAGCCCCTGAGGGCATCAGCACAGAGCAAGGCTTACCTGTTGATTTTTCAAACCTGATCAAACCCGTTAATCAGCTGATCACCACAGCAATCTCAGGCAATGGGATGATCAAGGATCATTTCAGCAGCGATATAAAGCTAAATATCACAGGAGTTTATTTCAATTCTGGCGCCGGCGATGATCTGATTACAGGCACAGCCTTCAATGATTTCCTCCGCTGCGGCGCTGGTGATGATGATGTTGATGCAGGCCATGGAGATGACATCGTCCGCCTGGGTAGTGGCAATGACCACATCACCCTTGGAGCTGGAGATGACATCATCTACCTCACGGCAGATCAATTACAAGGTAAATCAAGCAACCGGATTGCAGACTTCAACAGCACCGGCAACGATCAGATCATCATTGAACAGCGCCTGGAGGATTACATCACCATTCAGGACCTGGGAACCACCTCAATCAAACTCACACTCACGGGCCCAGAGGAATTCGTTGGCATGGGTGGCATCACGACGTTGATCTCAGATACTGGCGTGTTCCAAGCAAGCCACATCTCTTTTGCTTGAAGCCTTTAATGAGCAATGCCCTACTGATTTATGATGGCCTAGCCGCTGATCTGCCACCACTAATTCGTGAAGCATGCATTGATACCGTTCGGCTGAAAGCTTCTAATCAACCCCTTACAAAGATTTCATCGCTACTGGAGCAACGCCACCGACAAGGGAAGCCGGTGGAGGCACTCCATATACTTGCGCACGGCCAGCCAGGTGAACTGCTGCTGGGGCATACCACTATTGATCGCAATCAACTCATCCAGCAAGCCAGGGATTTGTGTTTATGGGGAGTAGGCTCAATTCATCTCTGGAGTTGCAATGTAGGAGCAGATGCAAACTTTATTCATCTGCTCGCAGAGCTCACCGGTGCTGCGGTGGAGGCAAGCAGCCAGTTACTAGGCCGACGTAGCGATGGCAGCAGCCACTGGCACCTAGATCGACGCAGCCAGAGCACCGAAAACGGCGCCACTGTCGCTTTACCGATTAACACCAACACACTGCTGAGCTGGCCCCATCAACTTGGAAGCGCCCCAGTAGCCAGTGGCAGCTCAAGCCTCCCAAATATCGATGAAGATACCACAGATCACAATGGAGACACAGTTACCAATCTGCTCTCATCCAACTTTAATGATAACGATGGCGACAACCTTTACGGGATTGCCATCACAGCCAATGCATCCATATCAGCTCAAGGGATCTGGCAATACTCCAGCAATGGCGGCACAAACTGGAACTCAATTGCCACAACTGGACTCTCTGATAACGCTGCCCTGTTCCTTGCCGCTGAGGACAGAATCCGTTTCATTCCTAGCGACGATTTTAACGGTGCGCCCGGTGGCCTCACCCTTCGACTGATCGATAGCAGCCCCAGCTTCGCTGCAGCACAAACGAATCCATTAGGGCTGAGAAGTGTGGAAGGCTACGCTGTGCCTGAATTTGCCGACCTCGATGGGGATGGAGATCTCGACGCCTACATCGGCGAAGTACAAGGTGGATTGGATGGCCGGATTGGCAATACCATCTTTTTTGAAAATAGCGGTAGCTCCTCTAATCCAACCTTCGAGGCTCCCGTCGCCAATCCATTCGAGCTCATTCCAATTCCTGGCGTCCCACCTTCTCCAATTTTAGCTGATCTTGATGGAGATGGTGATCTTGATGCATTTATTGGGGACGGATACGGCAATACACTTTTTTTCCAAAACAACGGTAGCGCCTCAAACCCAACCTTCGCGGCTCCCGCCACCAATCCCTTCGGGCTAAGCGATGTAGGTAGCTCTGCTACACCTGTTTTCGCCGATCTTGATGGTGATGACGACCTTGATGCCTATATCGGCAGCTACGACGGCAATACGATTTATTTTCAGAACACTGGCTCTTCCTCAGCTCCAGCCTTTGCTGCCGCCGCCAGCAATCCCTTCGGGCTAAGCAATGTTGGTAGCTTTTCTGCACCTGTTTTCGCCGATCTCGATGGTGACGACGACCTTGATGCCTATATCGGCAACTACGAAGGCAACACGGTTTATTTTCAGAACACTGGCTCTTCCTCAGCTCCAGCCTTTGCTGCCGCCGCCAAC